>JAGWRY010000110.1 GCA_028869495.1 Elusimicrobiota bacterium
CGCGCGACGCGCCCGTCGAGCGCGTCGAAGACCATCCCGGCGACGATCGCGGTCGCCGACGAGACGAAGTCGCCCTGGACCGAGGCCAGGAGGGCGTAGAAGCCGCAGGCCATGTTGCCCAGCGTGAACAGCGACGGCGCGAGCACCCGCCCGCCGCGCTTCAGCGCGTGCTTGTCCATTCCCCGATCTCCGTCAGGCCGCCGGCGACCCGGTCGCCGGGCTTGGCCGTGCAGCGCGCGCCCGCCGGGAAGCGAACGGCCGCCTGCGAGCCGAAATAGATGATCCCGTAGCGCGCGCCGGACTCGACGCGGTCGCCGGGCTTCGCCCAGCACTCGATGCGCCGCGCGATCAGACCCGCGATCTGCTCGACGACGAGGGGCTTGCGGCCCGCCCCCGGGTCCAGCGTCATCACGACGCGCGCGTTGCCGCGCGCCTCGTGCTTCATCGCGGCCGCGAAGGAGCCCGGGATCGTCTCGACCTTCAGCACGCTCCCCGCGCAGGGCGCGCGCTGGACGTGCACGTTGAAGATGGACAGGAAGATGCGCAGGGTGACCGTGTCGCCCTCGCCCTCGCGCGCGGCCGACAGGACGACCCCGTCTCCGGGCGCGTAGATCTTGTCCGGGTCGGCCGGCGGGACGCGCTCCGGGTCGCGGAAGAAATACAGGCAGAAAGCGGCGAAGCCCAGCCCCAGCAGCGCGATCAGCGCGCCGAAGAGCGCCGCGCCCGGGCGCCGCAGGAGGCCCAGCCCGACGAGGCCGATCGCGGCCGCGGGGACGACGAAGCGCCAGCCTTGGGAGGCGATCTTCACGGGAACATCATATCAAACGGCAAATCGTGGGCAGGGTGGGGATCGAACCCACATGGCCTTGCGGCCGGGAGATTTTAAGTCTCCTGCGTTTGCCAGTTTCGCCACCTGCCCGTCGGGACATGATAGCGCATCGAGGGCCGGGCGTCAGAGCCCGATGTCCTCGTTCCAGAGGTCCGGCTTCTCGGCGACGAATTTCCTCATCAGCGCGACGCAGTCCGGGTCCTGCAGGACGCGGACCTTGACGTCGCGGGCCGCGAACAGGTCCTCGGCGCCCATGAAGTTGCGGTTCTCGCCGACGACGACGCGCGGGATCCGGTAGAGGAGCGCGGTCCCCGTGCACATCACGCAGGGGCTCAGCGTGCTGACCAGGGTCAGCATCATCCAGTCGCGGCGGCGGCCGGCGTTGCGCAGGCAGACGACCTCGGCGTGGGCGGTCGGGTCGCCGGTCTGCACGCGCAGGTTGCGGCCGCGGGCGACGATCTTTCCCGCCGCGTCGGCCAGCACCGAGCCGATCGGCAGGCCGCCCTCTTCATAGCCCTTGAGGGCCTCCTCGTACGCCGCGCGCACCAGCTCTTCGTCGCTCACGACCCGATGATAGCCCATCGCCGTCCGGGCGCGAAAGGGGCCCCCGGCGTCCCGGGGGCCCCGACGTCTCCCTGGCTGTGAGGCGCCGCCCCTCTCAGGAGGCCCGGCGCAGTCTCAGGATCTGTCCGCGCTTGGACGCCAGGTCCGCGCGCAGGGCCCGGCGGCGTCCCAGCCACTGCTCGCGCGCCGCCTTCATCAGCGCCGCGTATTTGCCGCGCACCGCCCGCCTCTGCTTCGTCTTCTCGGCCCGCCCGCCTTTGGCCGCGCGGATCGCCGCGAGCTCGGACGTCATCTTCGCCGCCAGCGCGCGCCGCGCCGTCCGCTCCGCCCGGAAGCCCGCCGACAGGTCCCGCTTGTCTCGCCGGACCGCGTCGCGCAGGCCCTTCATCACGGCCGCCTGGGCCTGGTCGGCCGCCGAGGGCTCCGCCTTCGCCGCTTTCGCCGTCTTCGCCGCGCCCGCCTGAGAGAAAGCCGCGGGCGCGACGAGCGCGAGCGCCAGGGCCATCGTCCACTTCTTCATCCTTTCGAGCCTCCCGCCCCGATCGGGGCGTCCACCCTACGCGGACCCCGCGAAAAAGTTCCCTCGGCCCTGGCGCGCGGCCGCCGCGCGGGCTATCCTTGCGGGGATGTCCCCTCTGTTCCTCGCCGTCCTGCTCGCGGCGGCGCCGGCCGCCCCGGCGCGCGCGACG
>JAGWRY010000111.1 GCA_028869495.1 Elusimicrobiota bacterium
GCCGCGGACGAGTCGGCGCCCGGGCGCGGCGCGCCGCGGCGCGCCGCGGCCCCGCTCCTGCAGGAGTTCCGCAGCCCGAAGGGCGCCGAGGCCCGCGAACTCGAGCGCCTGGACGCGAGCCTGCGCGAGAACGGCCTGCCGCCGCTGAAGACCCGCGTCCAGGAGACGCCCGTCGACCCGGACCGCCCGACCGTCGCGATCCTGGCGCCGGCCTCGCGCCACAAGGTCGCGATCGTCCGCGAGGGCGGCAAGCAGTCGCCCGGCGACGTGAATCTGGTCCTCGACGCGTCGTGGCTGGTCCGCGAGGACCTGCCGGACGGGCGCGCGCGCCTGCTGATGAAGAAGGGCGTCAGCCTCGACGCGAAGGGCCAGGCGACGCTGGTCGAGTACCGCGTCCCCCGCGTCGTGCGCTACTTCGCGAACTACTTCACGCTGGGCGCCAACGACCGCGACGACGGCGTCCCCTTCGAGAGGAACCTGGACGTCCCGCAGTCGAACTCCCTTCAGCTCGAGGGCCTGGTCAACGACAAGCTGAGGATGAGCCTGCTCGGCGCCGAGCACGGCGTCGAGGTCCCGGCGATGCTGACGCTCGCGATGCCCGAGCACCCGCTGGCCGGCCGGCCCGAGAGCGCGGACGGCGGCCGCGTCTCGGTCGAGCCGATGCCCGAGGGCGCGGACCGGGCCGCCGAGATCCGGCGCCTCGTCGACGCCTTCCTCGCCCGCTACCGCGGCGACGAGGTCGTCGTCAAGCCGTCGGGCCCGCGGTTCCACTCGGGACGGGGCGTCGCGTTCTTCCGGCGCGACCAGGCCGACGCGATCGCCGCGCACGCGCTGGCCCTCTCCGAGAGCCCGCTGATGACGCAGGACGGCGCGGTGATCGTGACCGCGCGCGTCCAGTCCGCGCCGCTCGAGCGCGACGGCCGCAAGATGGAGACGACCCTGCGGGTCCTGGCCGCGCGCACGCCTTGGGGCGGCGCCGTCACGACCGACATTTTCGCGCGCGTCGGTCCCTGGGGCAAGCCGACGACCGCGGAGGCCGCCGACCCGCGCGACAACGCGACCGTCGAGCCGTGGGAGCGCCTGCTGAAGGACTGGAAGCTGAGCCCGCGCCGGGCGCGCGCGCTCGACCGCCGCGTGCGCGCGATGGGCGTCTCGATGCTGAAGGCGATCGTCGAGATGGAGAAGGGCCTGAAGCGCCCGGACGGCGGCTCCTACCGGGCGCAGACCGACATGATCGGCCTGGACGTGATGATCGAGAGGCGCGGCCGCTCGCTCGTCCCGGTCATGATCGAGGTCAACGACCACGACTCGGGCGGGCAGTTCAACCTCGACAACCAGATGGCGACCGAGCGCGTCGGCGCGCATTCGCGCGAGTGGATCGCGACGATGCTCGAGCGCGCGCGGCGCGACGCCCTGCGCGGCAAGAGGATCGTGCTGGTCGGCGCCGGCTACGCGGGCAAGCGCTTCATCTTCGAGCGCGCCAAGGAACTCGGCGTCAAGATCACCCTCGTCGACACCGGGAAGAATCCGTTCGTCAAGAGCCTCCTGCGCGACGGCCTGATCGACCGGCTGATCGAGACCGACAACTCGAAGCCGGCCGAGGCCCGCGCGCGGGCGCTCAGGAAGCTGCGCGCCTCGGTGCGCAAGGACGGCCGCATCGACGGCGTGACCTCGTTCTGGGAGGACGACGTCCCGCTGGCCGCGGACCTGGCCGCCGACCTCGGCCTTCCTTATCACAGCCCGGACGCGGCGGCCGCCGTGCGCAGCAAGGCGCGCACGCGCGACGTGCTGGAGGCCGCCGGACTGCCGACCCCGCGCCATCGCCGCGTGCGCAACCTGAACTCCGCGCGAGACCCGGCCGAGCGCGAGGAGATCATGAAGGACTTCCTCGCCGCGGCCGACGCGGTCGGCTACCCGGCGGTCCTCAAGCCCGCCTTCGGCGCGGCGGCGATCGGCGTCAAGCGCGTCGACTCGCGCGAGGAGGCCGTCGCGGCCTTCGAGGAGATGGCCAAGTCCGTCAGCCCGAAGACGGACGCGATCTTCGCGCAGGGCACCGACCTGGTCCTCGAGCAGTACCTGGACGGGCCGGAGTACGACGTCGACCTCGTGATGCGCGGCGGCCGGGCCGTCTTCTCGTCCTTGACCGACAACAAGCCGACGCGCGAGCCGTACTTCCTGGCGACCGGCTCGCGCCTGCCCAGCGTCCTGCCGCGGCGCGCGCAGCGCGCGGCGGTCGCGCAGGCGGTCCGCGCCGCGCGCGCGCTGGGACTCACCGACGGCGTGATCCACGTCGAGGGGAAGATCACCTCCCGGGGGCCGCGCCTGATCGAGGCCAACGGCCGCATGGGCGGCGAGTACGTGCGCGACTGGGTGCGCGACGTCTGGGGCGTGGACCTGGTCGAGGAGGGCCTGATGGCCGCGGCCGGGATCCCCGGCGCCCCGTTCAAGCCCGCGAAGCCCCTCGTCTACCTGGACGGCGACTTCGTGATCCCGTCCAAGTCCGGCGTGATCGCGCGCTTCGGCGTGCCCGAGGACGTCCTCGCCGACCCGGGCTTCCGGGAACTGCGCGTCAAGAAGAAGGCGGGAGACCGCATCGCGGTCCCGCCCGACGGCTACGAACGCGCCGGCATGCTCGTCGCGCGCGGCGATTCGTCCGCGCAGGCCGAGAGCCGCCTGAAGGCGCTCGCCGCGAAGCTCGTCCTCGACGTCCGCTAAGACGGGCGTCTCTCCCGCGCGACGGGCGCGCGACGAGCCCGCGCCGCGCCTCCTCCTGAGCGGGCCCAAGAACCCTGGGACCAATGCCTCGCGCGCCTTGGGACCTTCGACCCGCCGGGCGGCGCGAAGGGCTGTGATACCATGCCCGCGCAGCCGCAAAATACTCGACCGACGCAACGGAGAGCGATCGTGAAGAGCATCACGCCGAGGGCGATCCAGTCCATCTTTTGCTGTTCCCTGCTGTTGACCGGCGCGTCCGCGCCGGCTTTCGCGCAGAGCGTGCGCCTCGGGCTTCCCGAGGCCGCGGCCGGCGCCCCGGGCGCCGCGGCCGCCGCGCCGTCCGCCCTGACCAGCCCCGCCCTCGCCGGCGGGGTTCTTCTTGGCGCGGCTCCGGCGCCCTTGGCGGCCC
>JAGWRY010000009.1 GCA_028869495.1 Elusimicrobiota bacterium
CCTGGGACTGCGGCTACTGCCACAACCCGCACCTGCGCCCGGCCGGCGGCGGCGAGCCCGGCGGCTGGGAGCGCCTGCTGGACTTCCTGCGCCGCCGCCGGGGCCTGCTCGACGCCGTCGTCTTCAGCGGCGGGGAGCCGACCCTGCAGGACGCCCTGCCCGACGCCCTGGACGCGGTGCGTGCGCTGGGGTTCGCGACCGGCCTGCACACCAGCGGCGCCTACCCGGAGCGCCTGAGGGCCGTCCTGCCCCGGCTCGACTGGGTCGGCATGGACGTCAAGGCCCCGTTCGACGACTACGCCCGCGCCTGCGGCGTCCCCGGGGCCGGCGCGAAGGCCCGCGAGAGCGCGCGCCTGCTGGCGGCCGGCGGCGTCGAGCACGAGTTCCGCACCACCCTCCATCCGAACCTGCACACGGCCGACTCGCTCCTGCGCCTGGCCGCCGAGCTCAAGGGCCTGGGCGCCCGGCGCTGGGTCCTACAGGAGTTCCGCGCCCTCGGCTGCGCCCGCGAGGACTACGCCGGCGCCCGCCCCTGGCTCCCGGACCCCGCGCTGCGCGAGCGCCTGGCCGGCGCGGTCGAGTCCTTCGCGATCCGCCGCGCCTGACTCGCGCGGGCGAAAAAAAGACGAGCCCCTGTCGTGAGGCGGCGGCTCTTGCCTTGGCGGGGAAGTCGGGATGCGCCGGGCGATGATGAGCGGCCCGGCGTGATTTCCACGCTGGCAATCCCTATTTCGTCAAGCCCCGCGGGGCGTCGGTCAGCGAAGGCGCAGGTCGGGCCCGGTCGGGGCGGAGGGGAAGATCTGGGGGGCTGGTCGCGGTTCGAGCGCTTCGCCGCGTCCTGGACCCGCTTTGAGGTTCCTTTAACGGATCGTCGACTCCGTCTCGTCGCGGGCGCGGCCGAACCGTTCAATCGGGGCGGGCCGGCCCCATTTTCTCGAAATAGCCGCTCTTGTGCCGGCGCTCGAACTCCTCGGGAGACATGCTTTCGAGCAGGCCCAGGTTCCGGCGCGCGGTCTCGTAGTCGGGGTCGCTCCGGAGTGCGGCGCGCAGCGCTTTGAGGGCGTCCTCGCGGCGGCCCAGCATCGCGTAGGCGGTCGCCATGTTGCCGAGCACGCGGCAGGCGAGTGCGTTGTCCTTGAGGCGGGCATACGCCTCCTCCAGGCAGGCCAGCGCTTCGGCGGCCTCATTGCGGCGCAGATGCTCCGACGCCTTTTCGGCCAATCGGGCGCCTTCCGACTCCCGCCGGCCGATGTCGAGGGACGTCGGCAGGACCGAGATGCCGAGCTCTTCCCGCGGGTTTCCCAAGGACTTGCGCTCGGCGAGGATGACGTCCTTCGGGGTCTTTCCGCCCAGCTCCTTCTGCGGCGTCTCGAACCACTCCCGGACCGCCTTGCGAGCGAGCTCCGTCGCGGCGCGGGGGTCGTCTTGCACCTCGACCTCCGCGATCTTGGCGGCGGCGACGCGCTGGAGGTCGCGCAGCAGCATCGTCTCTTTCGGGCCGCGCGGGACGATTTCCTCGTCAGCGGGGGGCAGCGTCAGATTCCACAACGCGGTCAGGACCTCGGCGGCCTCCCTGGCTTCTTCCGCCGACGGCGCTCGGCCGAGGACGGCCTTCAGGAGCGGATGCGAGGAGTCCTTGCGCCGGTGGGCTTGGACGATGTCGTTTTCCACCGCCGTCGCGGTGAGGTCTGAGACGCCCCAGCGCTGCAGGAGCATGGCGAGCCTGGCCCTGACTCTCGGCAGGCCTTCCTTGGACCAGTCGACTTTCGGCACGAAGAGCGGCAGGACGTGTCGCGGCCGCAGTTCTCCCGGCTTCAGTTCGCCTCCGTCGGCGCGGAACAGGCGGTCCAGGTCGTAGGCGGCGTCTTCGGGGAAGACGCCGACGAGGCCTTCCAGCGCCCAATGGTCCTCGAAAGGGATGAGGCGCCCGATCAGATATCCGCCCTTGGGCGCCTGCTTCGAGGCTTCGAGCTCGACGACGTGGAAGCGCTCTTCTCCCGGCATCAGGCGCAACTCCAAGCTTTCGCCGTACGCGGCGCCTTCGACCTTGAAGAACCCGAACCGGTTCTCCCGGGCGAAGCGGCGATAAATGCCCAGCTCCGCCGCCTTGAGCCGCCGCTCGTGGACGCGGATGAAGAGCTCAAAGGGAGTCTCCCGGGAACGCAGCAGCCGGCGCTCCAGCAGGAACCAGCCTTCAAAAAGAGCGCGGACCTGCCCGCGGGCCTCGGCGGGGATGCGGTCCGGAACGGCCAGGAACTCGTCGAGAGCCTGCGGAACCTCGGCGTTGATCTCGCCTTCGTGCGAGGCCCAGCCGACGAACTTGTTCCAATATTTGTGCGCCTTCGACTTGCCCTGGGGCATTGGCGGGCCCTCCGTCGGTCCGAGTATAACAATAGCCGCCCGCCTTCGTGTGCGGCGGCGGAGGACTGGCGAATCGCGCTTCGGCGGGCTATCATTAGGGCGGTCCCCGCCCGGCGGCGCCGACGGCGCCGCGCCCTTCGGTTCCGTCACCTATGGCCGACGGCCGCGCCGAGCGCACGTTCACGACGTTTGAGGTCGCCCGCCTCTGCGGCGCCTATCACTCGACCGTCGAGCGCTGGATCGCGGCGGGGCGCCTGAAGGCCGTCGCGGGACCGGGCGGCCGGCTTCGCGTCGCGCACGCGGACCTGCTCGCCTTCATGCGCTCCTGCGACCTGCTTGTCCCGGCGCTCCTGGAGTCGGCCTCGCGGCGTATCCTCATCATCGACGACGACCCCGTGATCACGCGGCTCCTCGAGCGCTGCTGGGATCACGCCCCCGACAGCTACGAGATCTCGGCGGTCAACGACCCCGTGACGGGCCTCATCGAGATCGGCCGTTTCCAGCCCGACGTCCTTGTCCTCGACCTGCTGATGCCGATGCTCAGCGGCTACGACGTCTGCCGCATCCTCAAGGCGGACCCCGCGACCCGGCGCATCCGCATCCTCGCGATGACGGCCGGCTCGCCGGACGAGGGCGACATGGACTTCCTCATCGACCACGCCGACATGGTCGTCCCCAAGCCGTTTGACCCGCGCCGTCTGGCGGGGGCCGTCGAGGAGCTTATGGAGAGCCGCTGATCGGTCCCGCCTCATCGGAACCGACGGCTACGAGGTCAGGTCAGGACGGCGGCCAGGGCCGACGCGAAGTCGGACGGGGTCGCGTAGCGCTTGTCCGGGTCGGCCTGGAAGGCCTTCTCGAAGACCGCGTCGAGGGACTCCGGCAGGCCCGCGGCCTCCTTCGAGGGCGGGACGTAGCTCATGTTGACCTTGTTCATCAGCATGCCCGCGCCGACCCCGGCGAAGGGCAGGCGTCCGGTCAGCATCTCGTAGGCGCAGACGGCCAGCGCGTAGACGTCGGACTCCTTGCGCACGCGCCCCTGCTCCTGCTCGGGGGCCATGTACGGCGGGGTGCCCGCGACGGTGTTCGTCATCGAGCGCCGCGTCATCGCGTCCTTGGCGACGCGCGCGATGCCGAAGTCCATCACCTTGACGCGGCCCGAGGCGTCGAGCATCACGTTCGACGGCTTCATGTCGCGGTGGATCACGCCGCGCTCGTGCGCGAACTCGAGCGCGCCGGCCGACGCGCGGACGATCTTGACGGCCTCGTCGGGCGCCAGGCGCCCGCCCTGCAGGAGATCGTGGACGGTCCGGCCGTCGACGTACTCGAAGATCAGGTAGACGTCCTCGCCGTCCTCGGCGATTGCGTAGATGTCGACGATGTTCGGGTGGTGGAGCGCGGCGACGGTCTTGGCCTCGGAGACGAAGCGCGCGCGCTCGCGCGGATCGTATCTCATCTCGTCGCGCATCTTCTTGATCGCGACGCGGCGGCCCAGCGAGCGGTCGGTCCCCTCGAAGACCATGCCCATGCCGCCCGCGCCGATCTGACGCGCGACCTCGTACTGGCCGCGGATCAGGCCCGGCAGGTGCCCGGCCGCCGACGGGGGCTGGGGCGTCGCGAGCTCGGCGCCCGCGCCGACCGAGGGCCCCGTCCGCGTCAGGCGCGTGAAGGCCGACGTGATCTTGTTCTTGACCGGCTCCAGCACGGTCCCGAGCAGTCCAAGCGCGAGCAGGAGCCCGCCCAAGGCGCTCAGGCCCACGAGCATCCCGAAGCGCTTCCCGCGCGCGGCCGGGGCCGGCGCCGCGGTCTTTCCGGACGGCGCCGCCTCGCCCGGGAACAGGAACAGGATGTCCGAGTCGGACGGGAGCTGGAGTTTCGCGGCCGCGTCGCGGGCTGCCCGGTAGGCCGGGTCGAGCGCGGCGGCGCGGTTCAGGTCGGCCATCATCGCGTCGCGCTCGCCCATCTGCCCCTCGGCGTGCGCGCGCAACGCGTAGGCGAAGGCGCTGTTCGGGTCCTCCTCCAGGAGCGCGTCCGCGCTGGCCAGCGCGCCCTTCGCGTCGCCGCCGCGCAGCTGGGCGAAGCCCTTCGTCGCCAGCAGGACGCGGTTGCCGGGCGCCAGCGCCAGGCCCGCGTTCGCGTCGGCCAGCGCCTTGTCGTACTGATGCATCCGCGCGTAGATCGAGGCCCGCATGTTCAGCAGGGCCGGGTTGTTCGGATCGAGGGCCATCCCGCGGTTGACCTGCGCCAGCGCCCTGTTCACGTCGCCGAGGCCCAGCGCCGCGCGCGCGTCGCGCCCCATGCGATCCGCCTCGATGCGCCCCGGCGTGGTGTTGCTCAGGGTTGCCGCGGTCTGCGCGTAGGACTGGCCTCCCGAAGATGAACCCGCGCCCGCACCGATTACAGCGGACGCCGGTGGCGAGGCGCCGCTTGCTCCGGTCGGAGCGCCGGCCGAAGGGGCGACGCGCCCTTCGGAGAAATGGAGGATGGTCATGGCCTCGGCATTCTTCGGGTCCAGCGCGAGAGCCTTCTGCGAGTCGGCGACCGCGTCCGCGTAGCGCCCCTCGTTGAGCGCGAGAGCTCCGCTGAGAGCATAGCTCGTGCTGTCGGCGGCGCCGGATTTTGCCGCCCGAGCCAGCGCTCTTTCGGCGCCGCTCACGTCGCCGAAGGCCAGACGGTCGCGAGCCGGCCCCGAAGTGCCTGCGTTGGGAGTCGCGCCATTGCCCGAGCCGTGGTCCGGAGCATGGTCGCCTCCGCCCGCGCCCACATCGCTCTTGAGCCTTTCGCTGATCACGTCGTTGAGGATTTTGACGGGGCCCGGATGCAGCGCGTCGAACTGGGCATACGGCTTCACGATCTCCTGACGTCCCGCGAGGGTCTCCTGAAAGACGTCCGACCAGTTCTTGCTGACGCTCTCGCCGTCGCTGCTTTCTTTTTTAATCGCGCCGCGTATGAGGCCGAACTCCTTGGCGAAGGCCGGTCTGTAATCGGCGACCTCCCGGCCGTACACGACGGCGTTGGGATCGCGCTGTTGGATCTCTTGAAGGCGTGCGATCACCTGTTGCTGCGAGCCGCCCATCAACGAGCGGAGGGCGGCGATGACCTCTGGGAGATTTTCCGCCACTCTCCGGTCCCGCAGGGCCATGGAGTGAATCCGACGCCTGTTGTCTTCCTTAGCCCTATTGAACTGTTCATGGATCGACTTGATCGCGTCCGGAATGCTCATCCACTCCGATGAAGTCGGAGGGGCCGAGGCGGGTCGTTGAGCCGCGAAGACGGGGGGCGCGGAAAACAGAACGGTTGCGCCGAGAACGACGGCCGGGAAAGCCGCTTGGAGAGCGCGGAGCGCGAGGGGACGAGGGGTCACAAAACAAGTGTATGGCTCGTCGTCCGGAGCGTCAAGATTAGACCTCGGAATTTGCCGAGATTTAATCATCGTGCCGATACGAGCGGTAGGCCAAGCAGCGCGTTCAGTGCCAGATGGTCGGCGTCCAGCTTCGCGTCCAGGCGTATGGATTCCTCCTCGTCCTGCAGGAGGGATGTCTCCAGGCCGACGTAAGCGCCGGCGTCCATCCCTCCGCTTCGAAACTGTTGCTCGGCCGCATGGGCGATCGTCTTGAGGGCCGAGGTCTGCTTGCGCAGCTGCTCCAGCTGCTCGGTCATGATGTTCGTCGCTTGCCAAATTTCATCGGCCTCGTTTTGAGCGCGATCGAGCCGGGCCTGATAGGCGGCCCGAAGTGCGGCGCGAGTTGCACGCTCGACGGCGACCCGACCGCGATTTCCGTTGAAGATCGGCAGTCCGAGACCCACCGTCAGACCGGTCGTGTGCTTGCCCTCCGCCGCGTCCTCGCCCCATTGGAGCCCCGCGTCCAACGGCGGGAACTGGGCCCGCACGGCCGCGCGAAGGCGCTGTTCCTGACTCTCGTAGCCGGCCCGTAGGGCTTGGAGATCGACGCGATGCGCGGCCAGCGAGGCCAGCGTGATCTTGAAGCGCTCCTCGGGCAGGGCCTGCGGGCGTGTCGCATCGGCTCCTTCGAGCGTCGGCCGCGCCTCGGGCGCCAGGCCGAGGAGATAGTTGAGCTCGTGGCGAGCTGCGTCGGCGCCGAGCTGGAGTTGGCGCAGTTGGGCGTCGGCGTCCGAGAGGACCGATAGGTCCGCGGAGACCTTGCGGATCGCCGCGGCGCTTTGCTGGAAGTCGGCTTGGTCGAGCTGGTACTGACGGGCGAGGAGCGCGCGGCGGCGCTCGATCACGCCTTTCAATGCCTCGTCCTGCTGGATGCGGATGAACAGACGTCCGGCGGACAGCGCCGCCTGCTGTTCCTGCCAAAGAACCGCCAAGTCGACCTGCCGGCCGCGGGCGCGGGCTGCCGCCGTCACCGCGGGGCGGACGACGAAGGCCTTGAGATTTTCGCTGACGCCCAGGCTGAAGCCGGTGAACTCCGGACCGCGTCCGAGGCCGGCGGCGAGGCGCGGGTCGGGGAGCAGTCCCGCCTCGAACGTCTGCGCCTGCGCGACGCCGGCCTTCAGGCGCGCCGCCTTGAGATCGGGGTCCCGGATGACGGCCAAGGACATCACGTCCGCCTCGGTGAGGGTTGACGCCGCGCCCGTTGAGAGGGCGATGTCCTGCGTCCGGACACCGGAGCCGGACGACGGCACTCCGGCCGCGAGCGCCGCATCGGGGGTCGTCGGCAAGCTCAGCGACGAGTACGAAGCGCAGCCGGAGGCAAGAAGCGCCGTGCCAGCGGCGACGAACGCCCGAAGACGAAGCCTCATGAGACCTCTCCTCGGGCGAGACGCTTGAGCCGTCCTCGCAGGTAGAGGGCGGGGATCAGATTCGTGCTGAGGAGCGCGCTCCAGACGATCCCGCCCAGCGTGACGATCGCCAGTCCCTGCTCAGGCGCGGCGCCCTGACCGAAGCCGAGCGCCGTGGGGAGCATCCCCAGCACGGCCGTCAGCGTGGTCAAGACGATGGGTCGGAAGCGCACCTGGATCGCCTCGCGCACGGCCGCCTCGGGCGCCAAGCCCGACAGCTCGTTTCGGCGCGCGCGGTAGAGAAGGACGATGCCGTGGTTGAGGCCGATGCCGATCAAGGTCAGGAAGGCCACCAGGCCCGTCGCGTTGAGGCCGACCGCGCTCGCCGCCAGCGCGATCGCTCCGCCGGTGAAGGCCAGCGGGGTCAGCAGCAGGAGCAGGCCTGGCGCCAGCAGGCCGTCGAACTGCAGGACCATGACGCCGACCATCAAGACGAGCGCGGCGACGGCGGCGACGCCGAGCCCCAGCGCGGCCTTCTCGATCTCGGGGTAAAGGCCCCCGAACGCGTAGCGGTAGCCCGCGGGAAGCGCGATCCCCGAGAGTTTCTCGCGCGCGGCGGCGATCGTCCGGCCGAGCGGACCCGTCGGGACCGCCAGGATCTCGAGCGCACGCGCCCCGTCGATGTGGAGGAGTTGGTTCGGCGTGACCGTCAGGCTCAGCCTCGCCAGCTGTCCGAGCGGGGTCCAGCCGGCGGAGGTGCGGATGGGCAGGCGCGCAAGGCCCGTCATGGACTCTCGGGGCGCTCCGGCCAGACGCACGTAGAGGTCCAGCGGGACGTTGCCGTCCGGTACGCGCGCGGCGACGACCCCGGCGACCAGCGGCTCGATCTGTCTGCGGAGATCGTCCGGGGTCAGGCCGTAAGCGGACAACGCCGCGACGTCGGGCTCCAGCCGGATCTGGCTGACCGGATAGGCGCTGTTGTTGAAGATCGCTGTGAGCGAGGGGACATTCTTGAGGACGGACGTGAACCGCTCGGACAGGCTCCGCAACTCGGAGATGCGGCTGCCGAAGACGTCGAGCACGAAGGGCTGGGGCAGTCCGGAGAGGCTCTCGCCCACCCGCTCGATGGTCGGGGTGTCGAGGGAGGACTGCACGCCCGTCATCCGGCTGGCGGCCAGGAGCCGCGCGCCGATCGCGTCGAGGCTGTTGAAGTTCACGTTCGGCTTGAGCGAGATCGTCATCTCGCCGGCGTAAGCCGGCTCCGTGTAGGCGGAGCTCGACGGCGAGCCGATGCGCGCCTCGACGTGGGCGACGGCCGGGTCGGCACGCAGGCGCGCCGTGATCGCCGTCACGGCCGCTTCGGTGTCGACGAGCGAACTGCCGGGAGGCAGGGTGAAGCTCTCGAGCAGGACTCCCTCGTTGGGCAGGGGAAGGAAATTGACGGGGACGACGGCCAGGGCGGCCAGGCTGAGCGCGAAGAGCGCGAGACAGACCCCCAGCGCCCGGCCGGGCTTGGGAAGGACCCAGTCGAAGACCCGCTCGTTGAGGCGGTGCAGGCGCTCGAGCGCCCGCGCGCCGGGCGCCTCTTTCGCGCTTCGGCGCGAGCGCAGGAAGCCGAGGCTCAGCGGGATGAAGGTCAGCGAGACCAAGAGCGAGGCCAAAAGCGACAGCGTCATCGCCAGCGCGAACGGGATGAAGAAGAGCCCGGCCAGTCCGCCGACGAAGAGCATCGGGATGAAGACGGAGACCGTGGTGAGCGTTCCCGTGACGTCGGGTCCTGCGATGTCCTTGACGCCTTGCGCGATGCCGGCCCAGTGCTCATCGCCCTGCTCCCAACGGTGGTAAATGCTCTCCAGGACGATAATGGCGTCGTCGGCCAACAGACCGACGGCGACGGTCAGGGCGCCCAAAGTCATCAGATCCAGGCTCTGGCCGGCGGCGTGGAGAGCGGCGATGCCCATGAGGAGCGACATCGGGATGCTCAGCGCCAGGACCCAGGTGTCGAGGCTCCCGCCCAGGGCCCAGACCAGGACGGCGATGGCCAGCAAGCCGCCGACGACGAGATTGACGCCGAGGTCCCGGCCGACGGCGCCGACCAGGTGCCCCTGGTCGTAGATCTTGACCCAGCGGACTCCGGCGGGGAGCGCGGGCGCCGTGTCGGCGAGCGCCGCCGCGACGGCGCGGGTGACGGGGACGGTCGAGGCGCCCGGCTGCTTGAAGACGGTCAGGGCCCGCGCCGGCCGCCCGTCGAGGAGGAGGGCGTTGTGCGTCGGCACGGCGGAGCGCACGACGCGGGCCAGCGCGCCGAGCGGGATGGGGCCTCCCGGCCCCGGGACCGGGACGGTCTCGAGCTCCGCGGTCGTGACGGGAAGATTTCTCGCCTCGATGAACACGTCCTGATGGCCTTCGGAAAGGTAGCCGCCTGGGGTCAGGAGGACTTGTTTCTTGAGCGCCTCCACCAAGGCGGTGACGGGAACCTCGTAGCGGTGCAGCGCCGCCAGGTCGGGTTGAATCCAGAGAGCCTCGTCACCGCTGCCGTAGGCGTCGACGCGCTGGACGCCGGGAAGCGCGCGCAGCGCCGGGACGACGTCGGACTCGACGGCGCGCAGGGCCCGGGCCGGCGCGACGGCGGCCGGCAGTTCCAGAGCGTAGTCGGCGACCTCGTTGATCGCGTTGCCCATGATCTGGGCCATGGGCTGGACGGAGGCCGGCAGGTCTCCCCGGGCCAGGTCGAGGGCTCCGTTGACGGCCTGGAGGTCCGACTCCGCGC
>JAGWRY010000112.1 GCA_028869495.1 Elusimicrobiota bacterium
GCGGCGGCCGCGGCCAGGGCCGCCGGGACGGCGAGAGCGCGCCGGCTCACGCCCGGCGGTTCTCGGCGCGGCGCAGGGCCGCGCGCACGCGCGCCAGGAGCTCCGGCGCCTTGAAAGGCTTGACGAGGAAGTCGTCGACGCCGAAGTGCAGCGCCTCGAGCTCCTCGTCCGCGGTCTGCTTGACGGTCAGCATGATGACGGGGACGTCCTTCAGGGCCGCGTCCACGCGCATCTCGCGGCAGAAGCGCTCGCCGTCCATCTTCGGCATCATCCAGTCCACGAGCACGACGTCGGCGGGCGCCTGCTTCAGCAGGGCCAGGCCCTCCGCGCCGTCCTTGGCCGCGCGCACCTCGAAGCCGGCCCCGCGCAGGACGTCCTGGATGATGATCCGGTAATCCTCTTCGTCGTCGATGACCAGCGCCTTCGTCGCCATGGAATCTCGCCGCCTCCTAGACCGCGACCCTCAAGGAAAAAGTGATCAGGGTGCCGCGCCCCGGGGTCGACTCGACGCCGATGCGCCCGCCGTGCTGATCGACGATCGACTTGACGATGTAGAGCCCCAGCCCCGTGCCCTTCGGGCCCGAGACGCCCTCGGCGACGTTGCGGCCCTGGGTGAACGGCTGGAACAGCCGGCGGCGGTCCGCGTCGTCCATGCCGCGGCCGCTGTCGGCGACCGTCACCTCGACGACCTTGCCGCCCTCCTCGCGGACCTGCTCCGCGGAGAGCCGGATGCGCCCGCCCGCCGGCGTGAACTTCAGCGCGTTGGCGATCAGGTTCACGAGCACCTGGCGCACCCGGTCGCCGTCGCCCAGGACCGGCGGCAGGGCTCCGATCGCGTTCTCGATCGCGACGCCCTGGGCCTTCGCCTTCGCCTCGAAGAACTGCGCGACCTCGGCGGCGATCGGGGGAAGATCCATGCGGCGGATCACGCACTCCATCTTGCCCTGCTCGATCTTCGCCACGTCGAGCAGGTCCGTGATGAAGCGGTTCAGGCGCTGGACGTTCGCCTCGATGCGGTCCAGGTACTCCCGCGACAGCGCCAGGGACTCCCGGTCGCCCGCGGCGACCTTCTCGCGGATCAGCGGCAGGAAGCTCTCGATCGCGCCGAGGGGGGAGCGCAACTCGTGCGTGACCGACGAGACGAAGTTCTTCTTCGACACGTCGAGGTCGGCCAGACGCGCCGACATGTTGTTGAAGACGCGCACGAGGGCGCCGATCTCGTCCTCGCTCTTCCACTCGAGGTGCACGCCGAGCCGTCCCTCGCTGATCTGCTCGGCCATGTGGCCCAGCGCCGTCAGCGAGTCCGTCAGCGAGCGCGACAGCAGGATCGCCAGCAGAAGGCCGATCAGCGCCGTCACCGCGCCGACGAGCGCCATGATCTTGACCACGCGGTGCTGGGTCTCGCGCACCGACTCCTGGAGGACGTCCTGGTTCACGCCGAAGAGGACCTCGACGCTGCGCCGGGCCGACGTCGGGTCCGAGACCAGCACGCGGCGCTCGACGACGCGGGCGCCGGCCGGCGCCGCGCCCAGGCTCTGCGTGGCCGTGCGGGAGCCGTCGCGCCAGACGGTGCGCGCGTAGGTCAGCGCCGGGTACTCGACCTTCAGGAAGTTCAGGTAGCTGAGCAGCTGGACCTGGTCGCGCTGGATCAGCGCGTCGTTGGCGGTGCGCGCGACCGCCAGGCGGATCTGCGTCTCGGCCCGCGCCATGTCGCGGCGGCCGAGGCCGCGCTGGACGGCGAACACGCCGTAAGCCAGCAGGAGCAGCGAGATCACCTGCAGGAACACGGTCTGGACGATCAGCCGGACCCGGATGGTCATGCCGCCTCAAAATATCATATTTGACGCCGCGAGGCCCGGTCCCCGGCGGACTCCTCGACGGGGGGGCGGAGCAACTTGGCGGAGTTCGCATTTCGCGCGAATCCGTATTGATTTTTTAACAAGCCGCTGTTATCCTGCGCGTATATGGGAGAGCGGGACGTCGACCAAGCCCTCGAGCCGGCCCTGCGCGACATCGAGTCGATCCGCAGCCTGGACACCGCCCGCCTGGCCCTGCGCTGGGCGCTCGAGCGCATGCGCGCCCTCGAGCGCCGCGCCGCCGACCTGGAGGAGGACGCCAAGAAGACGGAGGCCGCCCGCGCGAAGGCCGGCGAGGAGCTCGACGCCGCCCGGGGTCTCCTGTCGCGGCGCGCCGCCGAGGCGCAGGAGCGCGAGCGCTACTACGCGAAGGTCGAGGAGTACCTGACCCTGCGCCTGGGGGGAGGGCTCGACGCCGCGGCCCTGGCCGCGCGCGAGTCGCGCCTGGAGACGCGCGAGGCCGAGCTCCAGCGCCGGGAGATCGACGCCGAGCGCGAGCTGAAGGCCGTCCGCCTGCGCTACGACGACGAGCTCCAGAGGGCCCGGGCCGAGGCGGCCGCGTCCGGCGACGCCCGCGTCCAGGAGGTCCGCGAGGAGGCCGCGCGCCGCCAAGCCGAGCGCGACCGCTCCCTCTCCGAACGGCTGGTCGCCGCGCACGAGAAGGAGGCCCAGCTCGCCTCCCTGGAACGCTCCCTCGAAGAGCGCCGCAAGCGCCTCGAGGAGCTCTTCGCGGCCCAGCGCGCCGCCCTCGAGCAAGAGGCCGCCGCTCTCGGCCGCACGGCGGCCGACCAGGCCGAGTTCCTGGAGCGCCGCGTGGAGCAGGCCCTGGCCGTCAAGGCGAAGGCCTTCGAGTCGGCCTGGGCCGCCGAGAAGCGGACGCTGATGGAGGAGGTCGCCGCCTGGCGCGCGAAGGCGCGCGAGCACCTGCCCGCGCTCCTCGAGGCCGAGACGAAGGCCGCCGCGCTCGAGGACGAGAAGCGCCGCCTGAGCGAGGAGAACCGCGTCCTCCTGCGGGCCAAGGAGACTTTGACCGAGGAGCTCGTGCGCTGGCGCTCGCAGGCGCAGGACGACCTGCCCGCCCTGCTGGCGACGGTCCGCCGCGCGGTCGAGGCCGAGGAGAAGGGCGCCCACCTCGAAGTCGAACTGGCCAGCGTCTCGCGCCGCTCCGAGGAGTACCAGGCCGAGCTGATGGCCATCGCGATCGAGGACGAGCGCCGCCTGCGCGAACTGAACCGCCTCGAGTCCGCCCTCTCGGCCAAACTGCGCGACGCCGAGACGGAGCTTTTCCGGCAGTACGACGACTGGCTGCGGCGCGAGGACGAGTTCCGCCGCCGCGACCAGGACTGGCGCCGCGACTCCGCGGCGCGGCACGAGTCCGTGGAGACCCTGCGCGCCGAGATCCTGGCTCAGCGCGAGGAGCTCACGCGCGCGATCGCCGCCTACCGAGCCAAGGCGGCGGCTTCCGCGCGGGGCGAAAGCGAGTCGAGGGGGGAATAAAGGATGAATCAGGTCAAGCGCGGAGCGTCGGCGTTGGTCGAGGCGTGGCAGAGGCTCGAGGCCGTCTGCCGGCGCCTGTGGGAGGAGAACTCCCCGTCGGCGGTCGAGGCCCAGGCGATCTTCGAGGAGTTCAAAGGCGAGGTCGCCCGCGCCGACGCGCAGTCGGCCAACTCGGCCGAGCTGCGCGCGCACGACCTGCGCGAGCACGAGCAGGACCTGGCGGAACTGCGGCGCCAGTACGAGATGGAACTGGCCGGCCTCAAGCGCCGCCTCGAGCTCCACGAGCAGACCCTGCGCGAAAAGGACGCGCGCGTCGACGATCTCCTGAAGACGGTCGCCAGCAAGGAGGAGCAGAACCTCGAGTTCCACGCGCAGGTCCTCAAGATGAGCGCGGCCAGCGACGAGACGAAGGCCAAGAAGATGGAGCAGTTCTACCAGGACCTGATGAAGAAGGAGGAATCCCTCGGCGACGTCTGGCAGCAGCGGCACAAGGCGCTCGAGGAGGAGCACGAGCACCTGCGCAAGATCCTGGCCGCCAAGCAGGCCGAGCTCGACGCCTGGGAGCAGAGGCGCGTCACCGAGGAGGAGAGCCTCAAGAAGCGGCAGACCGAGCACGAGCTCAAGAGCCAGCAGCTCGCCTCCGAGTACCGCAAGAAGCAGCAGGAGATCGAGGACCTGAAGGCGAGCCTCCAGCGCAGCGTGACCGAGCTGGTCCGCCAGTACCAGGCGCGCCTGCGCGGCGGCGCCGACGCCCCGACCCCTCCTCCCGCCCCGCGCTGACGCATGCCCGCGCCCGAAGACGAGTTCGAGCTCCTCCTCGAGCGCTGCCGGACCCGGCTGGCGGAGATCGACCTGCGCCTGCCGGAGTTGGAGAAGGGCGCCCCGCCTCGGATCCACCCGGCGGCCCTGCTCGAGCCCGAGCCTCCGCCGCGCCCGGCCCCGC
>JAGWRY010000113.1 GCA_028869495.1 Elusimicrobiota bacterium
CCGGGCGTCATCGCCGACTGCACGGGCGACAACGCCGGCGACTCGGTCGGCCCGACGGCCGACGGCTTCGAGACCTACGGCGTGACCGGCGTCGCGCTGATCACGTTCATCCTGCTCGCCGTCTCCAGCGACGTCGTCAAGGTCCAGCTGCTGGTCTGGATCTTCGCGATCCGCGTGATCATGCTGGTCGCCGCCGCGGCCGCGTACTACGTCAACTCGCTGTTCGTGAAGGCCAGC
The DNA here is from genome assembly GCA_028869495.1 of Elusimicrobiota bacterium. Classification (GTDB taxonomy): domain Bacteria; phylum Elusimicrobiota; class Elusimicrobia; order UBA1565; family UBA9628; genus GWA2-66-18. The sequence continues at coordinate 238 of JAGWRY010000113.1, forward strand.
TACGCCGGCGCCGAGAAGATGAACTTCGAGAACCCGCTGACCACCCTGGTCTGGCTGACCTCGATCACCTCGATCGCGCTGACCTTCGTGATCTCCAAGCTCCTGATCCCGGTGGTCGCCGGCAACCCGACGATCTGGTGGAAGCTGGCGATGATCGTCTCCTGCGGCACGCTCGCCGGCGCCGTGATCCCGGAGCTCGTCAAGGTCTTCACCTCGACCGAGTCGCGTCACGTCAAGGAGGTCGTCTCCTCATCGAGGGAGGGCGGCGCGTCCCTGAACATCCTGTCGGGCCTGGTGGCCGGGAACTTCTCGTGCTACTACCTCGGCCTGGCGATGGTCGGCTTGATGGCCGTCGGCTCGTGGGTCAGTCTCCACGGCTTCGACGGCCTGATGCTGGCCGCGCCGGTCTTCGCGTTCGGCCTGGTGGCCTTCGGCTTCCTGGGCATGGGCCCGGTGACGATCGCGGTCGACTCCTACGGCCCGGTCTCCGACAACGCGCAGTCCGTCTACGAGCTGTCGCTGATCGAGTCGGCCGAGGGCGTGCGCGAGCAGGTCAGGAAGGACCTGGGCGGCGAGCTCAACTTCGCGGCCGCCAAGGAGCTGCTCGAGGCCAACGACGGCGCGGGCAACACCTTCAAGGCCACGGCCAAACCGGTGCTGATCGGCACGGCCGTCGTCGGCGCGACCACGATGATCTTCGCGACCATCATGGCCCTGACCGACGGCCTGACGGCCCACGTGGACAAGCTCTCGCTCCTGAACGCGCCCTTCGTGCTGGGCCTGATCTCGGGCGGCTCGATCATCTACTGGTTCACGGGCGCCTCGATGCAGGCCGTGACGACCGGCGCGCACCGCGCGGTCCAGTTCATCAAGGCCAACATCAAGCTGGAGGGCTCCGAGAAGGCCTCCGTCGAGGACGGCAAGAAAGTCGTCGCCATCTGCACGCAGTACGCGCAGAAGGGGATGCTGAACATCTTCATCGCCGTCTTCTTCACGACGCTGGCGGCGGCGTTCGCCGATCCGTACTTCTTCATCGGCTACCTGATCTCGATCGCCGCTTTCGGCCTCTACCAGGCCGTGTTCATGGCCAACGCGGGCGGCGCCTGGGACAACGCGAAGAAGCTCGTCGAGGTCGAGTTGAAGGAGAAGGGCAGCGCCCTCCACGACGCGACCGTCGTCGGCGACACCGTCGGCGACCCGTTCAAGGACACCTCGTCGGTGGCCCTCAACCCGGTCATCAAGTTCACCACCCTCTTCGGCCTGCTGGCCGTCGAGCTGGCGGTGCGCCTGACGGCCTCCCGCGGGGCCGGGCTGACCCACGGGCTGGCGGTCGCCTTCTTCGTGGTGTCGTTCTACTTCGTCTACAAGTCGTTCTACGGGATGCGCATCCAGAACTAGCGCGCCCGGCGGAGCGAAAACGGGAGCCCCCGCCTCGCGGCGGGGGCTCCTTCGTTTGCGGCGGGCGGCGCGTCAGCCCTCGGGCCGGAAGAGGGAGAGGAAGCGGTCCTCGTACTGGCGGAACACGCCGAGACGGTCGAGCTCGGTCTTCAGCGCGAAGGCCTTCGAACGGTCCCCCGCGGCCTGCGCGAAGAGCTCCTCGACGCGGCGCGCGTCCTCCTCGTCGAGTCCGCCGGCCGCCGTGATGGGGGCGGACGGCTCCTCGGGCGGCTCGGGCCCGGCGCCCTGCAGCGACTTGAGCGCGACCTGGTAGGCCGAGGAGAGCTGCTCGCGCATGCGCTCGCCGTAGGCCTCGAGTTCGGCCAGGTCCAGCGTCATCCCGCTCAATCCGCAGAAGGCGCGCAGGACCGCGGCGGAGGCCGACGGGTAGGGCAGATGGGGCGCCAGCGCCGGCATCTCGCCGAGCAGTCCCAGGCCGGGCAGACCGCTCTCGGCGGCGGCCGCCAGCAGGACCCCGTTGAGGCCGCTGATCCGGCCGCGGCGCACCGGCGCGACGCCGCGCCCCTGGAGCTCGCGAAGTCCCGCCTCGTCCGTCGCGACGCCGCGCACGTGCGCCGCGGCGGACGGCTCGAGGCCCTCGGCCCAGGCCGCGAAGCAGACGAGGCGCTGGGCGCCGAGCTCCCGCGCGGCGTCCAGAAGACGCGTGCACAGCGCGAGCTTTCCCGACGGCGGCTGGGCCTCGCCGAGGAAGGCGATCAGGTCGAGTCCCGGCGCGGCGTCCTCGGCCAGGAACAGCCGGCTGCGCGGCAGGCGCGCGGCGCGCACCAGGCCGTCTTCGACCTCGGCCTCGTCCAGCTCGAAGAGGTCGCGCGCGTCGAACTCGCGGACCTGGCGCATGCGCAGCTTCGACAGCAGGTAGACGACCGCGGAGATCGCGACCCCGCCCATGCCGGGCCAGGCCGTCACCAGCCAGCGCCGACGCCCGCCCGTCTGGAGTTCTCCCGCCATCGCGCCGCCTCTGCGACCGTTTCGGCGCAACCTTCCGGCCACCGGGACGGCGCGGCGCGCGGGCCCGAACGTTGCGCCCGAGGGGCGTGCGGGGAGGCGGCCATGCTTGAACTGAAGACGGAAGCGTCGGTCGGCGGCGGGCTCGGGGTGTGGGAGGCGATCCATCGGCGGCGCTCGGTGCGCGCCTACACGGGACAGCCGGTCGCGCGCGAGGACGTCCTGCGCCTGCTCGACGCGGCGGTGCAGGCGCCGACGGCGATGCTGGAGGAGCCGCTGGCCTTCGCCGTGGTGCAGGATCGGCGCACGCTCGAGCGGCTCTCGGCGCGGGCCCTCGATCTGCTGCCGGAGCTGCGGCCCCGCGGCGCCGCGGCGGCGGGCTTCATCCCGCCGGCGGACGTGTTCCACGGCGCGGGGACGCTGATCGTCATCTACGGCAAGCCGCTCGGCCCCTTCGTCGCCGCGGACTGCTGGCTGGCGGCCGAGAACCTGATGCTCGCGGCCTGCGGCCTGGGCCTGGGAACCTGCGTGATCGGGCTGGCGCTGTCCGCGCTCAACGAGCCGGCCTGGAGGGCGGAGCTCGGAGCGCCCCCCGGCGCGTACGCTCACGCGCCGATCGTCGTCGGCGCGCCGGCCGAGGAGACGCCGGCGCCCGGCCGGCGCGCGCCGGAGATCGTCTCCTGGCGGACGCCGCTGTCCGCCTAGCGCGCCGCGCCGCGGCCTCCGGCGGCCTCTCGCGGCGTTATGGTATCATTCGGGCCGATGGGGCCGTCCTCTCTGAGCCGCGCCCGCGCCGCCGCGACGGAAGGCCCGCGCCTTCTGGTCGTCGTCCCGCGCCTGCCGGCCGGCGCGGAGGACCGGTCGCTGCGCCGGTTCGTCGCCGAACTGGCGGCCGTCCGCCCGCTCGACCTCCTGCCCGCGGGGCCCTCGCGCGCCGAGGAGACGTACCTGCGCGCGCTGACCCCGCGCGCGGCCCTGCCGC
>JAGWRY010000114.1 GCA_028869495.1 Elusimicrobiota bacterium
GGCGCAGGCGGCGCAGGAGGCGCGCGCGCAGGCCGCGGACGCGGCGCGCGCCGAGGCCGAGGAGGCCAGGGCGGAGGCGGAGCGCTTCTCGCGCGCGGCGGAGGAGCGGGCCGACGCGCGCGTGCGCGAGATGTCCGCGCGGCTGGCGGAGCTCGAGGAGAAGGCCGCGCAGGCGGAGTCCCGCGCGTCCGGCCTCGAGGGCGCCCTCGACGAGTGCCGCAAGGAGCCGTGGACCAAGCGCCTGTTCAAGAGGGGGGGCGCGTGATTTACCTGCACAAGCTGGACGGCCAGGAGACCGTCGTCAACGCCGAGCTCATCGAGACGCTCGAGCCCGGCCCGCAGACCTGCGTGCATCTCGCGACCGGCAACAAGTTCCTCGTGCGCGAGACGGCTGACGAGGTCGTCGCGAAAGTGCTGGAATACCGCCGGGCCGTCGCGGCCGCGGGCAAGCCGGTCAATCCGACCGCCGGCTACGAACGGGGCCGCTGAACAAGGAGAACCTCTTCCCCCATGGACATCGCCACCGTCGCCGGAATCCTCGTCTTCTTCGGCCTGACCGTCGCGGCCATCTTCATCAGCGAGGGGCCGGGCGGCTTCAAGCCGTTCATGAACATGGAGGCCCTGCTGATGGTGATGGGCGGCACGCTCTGCGCGACCCTCGTCAACTATCCGCTGTCGCAGGTCGTGGGCCTGGGCAAGATCATCCGCAAGACGCTGTTCAGCCAGGGCGAGGACACGTCGGACATCGTCGTCACCTTCGTGAACCTGTCGTCGAAGGCGAAGAAGGAGGGCTTCCTCGCCCTGCAGAACGACGTCAAGAACATCCCGAACGACTTCCTGCGCCGCGGCGTGTCGCTCGTCATCGACGGCTACGACCAGGAGTTCATCCGCGGAATGCTCGAGACCGAGATCGGGTTCATCCGCGAGCGCCACAAGGTCGGCCAGGAGATCCTGAACGCGATGGGCACCTACTCGCCCGCGTTCGGCATCATCGGCACCGTGCTCGGCATGATCCTGATGCTGTCGGGCATCAGCGACGTCGCCGCCGTGCCGCGCCGCATGGCGCTCGCGCTGGCGGCCGCGTTCTACGGCCTCGGCTCCGGCTACCTGATCTTCCTGCCGATGGGCGGCAAGCTGCGGCGCCGCTCGGAGGAGGAGCTGCTCGTCAAGGAGATCATCATCCGCGGCGTCCTGCTCCTGCAGAGCGGCGCGACCCCGAAGGTCGTCGAGCAGAACCTGAAGGCCTACCTCGAGCCGTCGAAGCGCCTGATCGTCAAGCCCGCCGCGCCGCCCGCGGCGGCTCCGGGAGCTCCGGCGGCCTAAGCCATGCCGCTGCGCCCGCCGAAAGGCTTCATCGACGAGACCGACCCCCGGGTCGCCCAGATCGGCCACCCGGCCCCGCCGTGGCTGGTCAACTACGCCGACCTGATGACGGAGCTCGTCTGCTTCTTCGTCATCCTGTACGCGCTGTCGGCCGCGCTGAGCAAGAACATGCAGAGCGCGAAGCAGGACGTCGACAAGATGATGAAGAGCGGGCAGATGTCGGGCTCGGCCTCGATCGACAAGGACGGGCTCAAGATCACGATCCAGGAGCAGGGGAAGTCCGCGTTCTTCGGGACCGGCGACGCCGAGCCGACGCCCGCGATCGACGCGGACCTCTCCAAGCTCGCGCCGATCCTGAAGAAGCTGTCCGCCGATCACGAGATCCTCGTCGAGGGCCACACCGACGACCAGCCGATCCACAACCTCTACTTCGACTCGAACTGGGAGCTCTCGACCGCCCGCGCGACGAGCGTCACGCGCCTGCTGATCGACAAGTACCACCTCCCGGCCGACCACATGGGCGCCGTCGGCTACGGCGCGACGCGCCCGCTCGTGCCCAACGACAACGACGCCGACCGGGCGAAGAACCGCCGCGTCGTCATCTTCATCAAGAGCGCCGAGTTCAAGCCCAGCCCCGCCGCCGCGAAGGCCGCGGGGGGCGCCGCGCCGGGAGCTCCCGCCGCCGCGCCGGCGTCCGACGCGCCGCCGCCGGCGAATCCGAAGGGGCCCTGAGCAAATGGTAAAATACCGCATGAGCCGCCGCCTCGCCCTCGTCGGTCTGCTGGCCGCGCTGGCGGCCGCCTGCGGGCCGTCGAACCGGAACGTCGTGGTCCAGGACTTCGCCGAGGGCCGCGTCGTCAACCTGTCGATCACCGAGAAGCTGACCGGCACGAAGGACCTGCTGTTCCTGTCCCTGCCCAAGAAGACCGAGTTCCTCGAGGGCTACATCCAGGGCGTGATCACCGACTACAAGGACAACCCCATCCAGGGCGTCGTCGTGCGAGCCGTCGCCAGCGGCGAGGCCGCCTCCGACGATACCGGGGACGAGGCCTCGCCGTCCGGCTTCGCGACCTCGTCGTTCGATCCGGGCGTCTCCGACACGAACGGCTTCTACCGCATCCGCTTCAGCCTGCCGATCCTCAACGGCGTCGTCGACGTGCGCGGGCGCCTGCTCTACAACCCGGGCTGGAAGCAGGAGCGCGACAACCTGGGCAAGGCCTACGAGCCGCAGACCAAGCAGAGCCAGTTCCGCCTGTACTACGGCCGCAAGCGCGGCGAGATCGTGTTCGCCGAGGGCGTGCGCAAGACGATCGTCGCCTCGGTCGAGAGCAAGAGCGCGTCGAAGCTGCCGCCCCTGCCCGGCGCGGAGGCTCCGGCGCCGGCCAAGCCCGCCGAGCCCGCGGCGAAGACGAACGGCGGCGACGAGGATCTCTTCAAGGGCTTCGGCTTCGGGCAATGACCTACCTCGACCACAACGCGACGACGCCGATCCGCCCCGAAGCGCTGGACGCGATGCTCCCGTGGCTGCGCGACGGCTTCGGCAACCCGAGCTCGGTCTACGCGCTCGGGCAGAGGGCGCGCGCGGCCGTCGAGGCGGCGCGCGCGCAGGCCGCCGCCCTGGTCGGCGCCGCCGACCCGTCCGAGATCGTCTTCACGTCCGGCGGCTCCGAGTCCGACGTGCTCGCGATCTCCGGCGCGGCGTGGCGCCTGCGCGACGAGACGCAGGGGCGGCGCAAGCGGGTCGTCACGACGCGCATCGAGCACGACGCGGTGCGCCTGCTCGGCGGGCAGCTCCGGCGCCGAGGCTTCGAGATCGCCGAGGCCGGCTGCGGCTCCGACGGGGTCGTCCGCGCCGAGGAGCTCGAGGCGCTGGTCGACGACGCGACGGCCGTCGTCAGCGTGATGCTCGCCAACAACGAGACCGGCGCCCTCCAGCCCGTCGCGCGGTCGGCCGCCGCCGCGCGCGCGAAGGGCGCGCTCGCCCATACCGACGCCGTCCAGGCGGCCGGCAAGGCGCCGGTCGACGTCCGCGCGCTCGGCGTCGACCTGCTCTCCCTGTCCGGCCACAAGATCGGCGCCCCGAAAGGCGTCGGCGCCCTCTACGTGCGGCGCGGCGTCCGCCTCGACGCGGGGATCACCGGCCACCAGGAGAAGAACCGCCGGGGCGGGACGGAGAACGTCGCGTCGATCGTCGGTTTCGGCGCCGCCTGCGAGCTGGCCCGCCGCGAGCTCGGATCCGCGGCCGCGCACGCCCTGTCCCTGCGCCGCCGCCTGGAGGCCGGGGTCCTGCGCCTGGCCGGCGCGCGCCTCAACGGCCCCGCGGAGGGGCGCCTGCCGAACACCTCGCACTTCAGTTTCGAGGGCCTCGACGGGCGCCATCTCGTCGTCGCGCTCGATCTCGAGGGGATCTGCGTGTCGAGCGGCCCGGCCTGCTCGTCGGGAGCCTCCGCCCCGTCGCACGTGCTGACCGCGATGGGCGTCGCCCCGGAGCTCGCGACCGGATCGATCCGCGTCTCGTTCGGCTGGGGGACGACGGAGGCCGACATCGGCCGCCTCCTCGCGGTCCTGCCGGGCGCGGTCGCGCGCCTGCGCGAGGCGGGAGTCTCGGCGTGAGGACGCGCGTCCTCGCGGCGATGAGCGGGGGCGTCGACAGCTCGGTCGCGGCGGCGCTGCTGGCCGAGCGGGCCGACGAGGTCGTCGGCGTCACGATGAAGCTCCTGCCGCGCGCGGAGACCGGCTTCGGCTGCTGCGGCTCGCCGGCGGACGTCGACGACGCGCGGCGGGTCTGCGAGCGCCTCGGGATCGCGCACTACGTCGTCGACATGGCGGAGCTCTTCGAGGCCAAGGTGATCCGCCCGTTCGTCGCCGACTACCTCGGCGGGCGCACGCCGAACCCCTGCGTCGAGTGCAACCGCTCGGTCAAGTTCGGTCGCCTGCTGGCCCTGGCCGAGGCCTGGGGCTGCGCGCGCGTCGCGACCGGGCACTACGCGCGCGTCCGAGACGGCCGCCTCCTCAAGGCGCGCGACGAGCGCAAGGACCAGAGCTACTTCCTCTACTCGCTGACCGCGCGCGAGCTCGCGCGCGTCGAGTTCCCCGTCGGCGCCCTCTCGAAGGACGAGGTGCGCGCGCGCGCGCGCGCGCTGGGCCTCGGGACGGCCGACAAGCCGGAGAGTCAGGAGACCTGCTTCGTGCCGGAGCGCGACGTGCGCGGCTTCGTCGCGTCGCGCCCGGAGGCCGCCGGCGCCGCCGCCGCCTCTCCCGGCCCGATCCGGGCCTCCGACGGGCGCGAGCTCGGCACGCACGCGGGCCTGGCCGCCTACACGGTCGGCCAGCGCCGCGGCCTGGGCGTCGCCGCGCCGGAGCCGCTTTACGTCGTGCGGCTCGAGCCGGAGACGAACGCCGTCGTCGTCGGCTCGGAGGACGAGGTCTACGCGTCGTCGCTCGTCGCCGGGCCGGTCACCTGGACGCGCGAGGCCCCGGCGGGGCCGCGGCGCGCGTCGGTGCGCGTGCGCCACCGTCACCCGCCGGCGGCGGCGGAGCTGACCCCTCTTGCGGACGGGCGCGTCTCGGTCCGCTTCGACGCGCCGGTCCGCGCGCTGGCGCCGGGTCAGGCGGCGGTCTTCTACGACGGCGACGAGATCCTGGGCGGAGGCGCGATCCTCCGGGGAGGCGCGTGATGAGAAGGCTCTCTCTGCTGGTCCTGCTGGCCGCGGCCGGTCTGGGCGGCTGCGCGTACCTGTCGGGCAGCCGCGACGTCGGCTCGAGCGACGTCGAGAAGGCCGCGAGCGCCGACGACGCGCTCGTGCGCGAGGACCGCGCGCGCACCGACCTCGGCCACATCGAGAACGCGCTGGCCGAGTACGTGAAGGCCGAGAAGCGGATCCCGGCGAAGGTCGAGGACCTGGTCCCGAAATACCTGGCCGAGATCCCGTCGCTGGACCTTCCCGAGTGCGGGCGCGAGAGCAACCGCGTGCAGTACTATCCGGCCGACGTCCTGCGCGACGGGCGCGTCGACGGCACGCGCCTCTACGGGACCGGGCGCTGGGGCTACGTCCACAACTCGCACCGCGTCGTGATCTTCGTGGACTGCCTGAAGAACTCGTCGAACGGCACGCCCTGGTACCGCGTCCGCGGGATCTACTGAGGAGCGGCTAGGCCGTAGCGGCGCCGGAAGGCGTCCTCGCCTTCGAGCGGGAGCCGGCCGGCCGCGCGCCGGAGCAGGTGCGAGCCGAAGGCCGCGCCGAGATGGGCGAGCGAGTGCAGCTCGCGCAGGCGCGGGCGCGTCCGCAGGAAGCGCTTGAGCGCCGGCGACGGGCGCGGCCAGTCCGGGATGTCCCCGACCGGGCGCCCGGCCAGCGTCGTCCTCTCCGTCGAGCCGCGCGCGGCGACGCCGAGGCGCGCGCAGGCGGCGTCGACGGCGGCCTCGGCCATCACGCGGTAGTCGGACATCTTGCCGCCGGCGACCGTCAGCAGGCCCGGAACGCCGTCGCGCGCCTCGTGGTCGAAGACCTCGAAGTCGCGCGACAGGCGCTTCTCCCCGCCCGGCTGGCCGAGGATCGGGCGCGAGCCGACGATCGTGCGGTCCGGCTCCGCGGGCCAGTCCGGGAAGTAGCGGCGGACCGAATCGAGCAGGTAGCGGGTCTCCTCGGGCGTCGTGCGCGCGCGGTCCGGGTCGTCGGGGCCGGGCAGGTCGGTCGGGCCGACCCAGGTGCCCAACGGCGACGGGACGACGAACACGTAGCGCTCGCGGTCGGCGGCCTCGAGCAGGAGGCCGACCGGCACGCGCCGCGGATCGTTCCAGATCAGGTGGGTGCCCTTCATCAGCCTCAGCGGCAGGCGCGCGCCGGCCAGGCGCGCGACCCGGTCCGCCCAGGGCCCGGCCGCGTTGACGACGAGGCGCGCCCGCAGGTCGCGCCCC
>JAGWRY010000115.1 GCA_028869495.1 Elusimicrobiota bacterium
ACGGACAAGTGCGCGGGCTTCCTCGACTACTGCGTCCGCCAGAAGATGAACGTCCTGGTCGTCGGCGGGACCAGCTCCGGCAAGACGACGCTGCTCGCCGCGCTGGCGGGGCTCGTGAGCCCGGATGAGCGCGTGCTGGTGCTCGAGGACACGCCCGAGCTCACCCTGCCGGAGAAGCACAAGCACGTGATCTACATGCGCACGCGCCTGCGCGACTCCGCGGGCTCGCCCGACGTGACCCTGCGGGAACTGGTGATCAACACCCTGCGCATGCGCCCCGACCGCGTGATCGTCGGCGAGACGCGCGGCCCCGAGGCCTCCGACATGCTCCAGGCGATGAACCTCGGCACCGACGGCTTCCTGACGACCCTGCACGCGAACTCCGCACGCGAGGCGATCTCGCGGCTGGAGACGCTCGTGCTGCAGGCCGGCATCGACATGCCGCTGAAGGCCATCCGGCAGAACATCGTGAGCGCCCTCGATTTCATCGTGTTCCTGTCGCGCCTGGCCGACGGCACGCGCCGGGTGGTGCAGGTGGCCGAGGTCACGGGGCTCGAGGTGGAGACCGTCTCGATGGCCGACCTCTTCACGCTCGAGCTGCGGCGCGGGACCGGCGGCCTGCACGGCGAGCTGAAGCCGGCGGGGACGATCCCGCGCTTCTACGAGAGGCTGCGCCGGCAGGGCCTCGAGCCGCCGCTCGAGTTCTTCCGCCTCGATTCTTGACGGTCCCCGTCGTAATTGATACCTTTGCCGTCGAGACCGGCCCAGGAGACGAAATGGCGAAGAAAGTCCTCGTGATCGACGACGAACCCGAGATGCTGAGCCTGGTCAAGTACACGCTCGAGCAGGGCGGCTTCGAGGTCCACACCTGCGACAACGGCCGCACGGCGTGGGACGAGATCGCCAAGGTGAAGCCCGACGTGCTCATCCTCGACGTGATGCTGCCCGGCATCGACGGCTATTCCCTCCAGCTCAAGATCTCGCAGGACCCCGCCCTGAAGGACCTCCCCATCGTCATCCTGACGGCCCTCGAGCCGTCGAAGACCCTCTTCCAGAAGTTCCCGCAGGTCGCCGGCTTCATGACGAAGCCGTTCAAGACCGAGGAGCTGCTGAAGACGGTGCAGGGCGCGGCGGAACGCCGCGCCGCCTCCTAAAGGATTCCCCCATGGCCGACGAAGCCCCTTCCTACGACGCGATCGTAGTCGGCGCCGGTCCCGCCGGCCTGTCCGCCGCGATCACCATGGCGCGCGCGGGCCTCAAGGTCGTCGTGCTCGAGCGCGGAGAGTATCCCGGCGCCAAGAACGTGCAAGGGGCCGTCCTGTACTCCAAAATGCTGCACGAGATCGTCCCGAATTTCTGGAAGGAGGCCGACGCCCCCGTCGAGCGCCCCATCCTCGAGCAGAAGACGTGCATCACGACCGAGGATTCCTACGTGACGGTCGGCTACAAGTCCCTCAAGTTCATGGAGGGCGTGCCGAACTGCTACACGATCATCCGCGTCCATTTCGACCAGTGGTACGCGAAGAAGGCCGAGGAGGCCGGCGCCGAGGTGTTCTGCGGCGTGATGGTCGCCGGCGTGCTCAAGGACGCGAGCGGCAAGGTCACGGGCATCAAGACCTCCGACGGCGACGACCTGACGGCCAGCGTGGTCATCGCCTGCGACGGGGTCAACTCGATCATCGCGCAGAAGGCGGGCTTCATCGACGAGCTGAAGTCGAGCGAAGTCGCGCTCGGAGCGAAAGAAGTCATCGCGCTGGCTCCCGGCGTCATCGAGGACCGCTTCCAGCTCAACCCCGGCGAAGGGGCGACGATGGAGATGTTCGGCTCGGTCTCTCTGGGGATGCTCGGCTACGCGTTCCTGTACACGAACAAGGAGTCGCTGGCCCTCGGCGTCGGCTGCAAGCTGTCCGACTACCAGAAGAAGGGCCTGCGCCCGGCCGACCACCTGGAGCACGTGAAGGCGCACCCGCTGGTCAAGAAGCTGATCTCCGGGGGCACGACGCTTGAGTACTCGGCGCACCTGATCCCCGAGGGCGGCTACAAGTCGATGCCGCCGCTGGCCGCCGACGGCTTCCTGGTCGCCGGCGACGCGGCGCAGATGACGAACCCGGCCTACCGCGAGGGCTCGAACCTGGCGATGACGGCCGGCAAGCTCGCCGGCGAGACCGTCGTCGAGGCCAAGAAGAAGGGCGACTTCACGAAGGCGGCGCTGTCCGCCTACGAGGAGAAGCTCCGGGCCTCGTACGTCCTGCCCGACATGGAGGACATCCAGGACCTCGAGGAGCACGTCGAGAACTCGCCGGGCTTCCTCGAGTTCTACCCGAAGCTGGCCTGCGAGCTGGCCCAGCTGCGCTTCTCGGCCGACGGCGTGCCCAAGCGCGAGCACTTGAAGAAGGCCCTCGGCATGGTCCGCGAGCGCGGCTTCCTGCGCGTCGCCAAGGACCTGTTCCCGCTGAGGAAGGTGGCGATCTGATGGAGATCAAGGACGTGAAGGTCGCGACGACCGTCGAGACGAAGCTGGGCCACCTCGAGTGGAAGAAGGCGCCCGAGACGCACATCACGCTGAAGAACGCGGGCGCCGACTCGCCCTGCCTCAGGTGCGTCGACAAGCCCTGCACGAAAGTCTGCCCGGCGAAGGTCTACGAGTGGGAGGAAGCCCACCAGAAGATCGTCGTCAACTACGAGAACTGCGTCGAGTGCGGGGCCGCCCGCATGATCTGCCCGTACGACAACATCGCGTTCGACTGGCCGGCGGGCGGCATGGGCGTCAAGTATAAGTACGGCTGAGGCGGGCGTCCGCGCCGCCTGGCCGCCGATCGACGGCTACGGCCTGATCGGCAACGGGCGCTCGGCGGCCCTCGTCGGGCGCGACGGGTCGGTCGACTGGTGCTGCCTCCCCGACTTCGACTCGCCGAGCGTCTTCGGGGCCCTGCTCGACCGCGCGAAGGGCGGGCGCTTTCGCGTCGCGCCCGAGGGTCGCTGGACCTCCCGTCGGCGCTACCTTCCGGGGACGAACGTCCTCGTCACGCGCTTCCGCGCCGCCGGCGGCGTCCTGCTCGTCTTCGACTGGATGCCGCGCACCGTGCATCCCCAGCGCCGCAACGGGCTGTTCCGGCTCGCGGTCTGCCGCCGCGGGAAGGTCGGCGTGCGCGTGGAGGTCGAGCCGCGCTTCGACTACGGCGCGTCGCCCGCGCGCTGGACGCGCCGCGGCGGATGCTGGGAGGCCGCGGCCGGAGAGTCCCGGGCCGCACTGCGCGGCGCCGCCGGGCTCGCCGCCGACGGCGGGCGCCTGGAGGGAGCCGTCGAGCTCGCGCGCGGGCGCTGCCTGCCGCTGGCCTTCGTCTTCGGCGCGCGCGCGCCGCGGCCGCTGGACGAGGACGAGGCGCGCGAGTCCCTGCGCGAGACGGCCGGCTTCTGGCGCCGCTGGACGTCGCTGGCGCGCTACGACGGGCCGCGGCGCGCGGAGGTCCTGCGTTCCGCGCTGGCGCTGAAGGCGCTGATCTACGAGCCGACCGGCGCGATGGTCGCCGCGCCGACGACGTCGCTCCCGGAGAGCCTCGGCGGAGCGCGCAACTGGGACTACCGCTTCGCCTGGGTGCGCGACACGTCGATGGTGCTCGAGGTCCTGGACCGGCTCGGCTACGGGCGCGAGACGGCGGGCTTCATGGCGTGGCTGACGCGCGTGATCCGCCGCGACCGCGGCGCCCTGCAGATCATGTACGGCCTGCGCGGCGAGCGCGATCTCGCCGAGCGCGAACTCCCCGGGCTGTCGGGCTACGCGGACTCGCGCCCGGTCCGCGTCGGCAACGGCGCCTACCGACAGCTCCAGCTCGACGTCTTCGGCGAGGCGCTCGACACGGCCTGGGTCTTCGAGAAGAGCGGCGGCGTCCTGACCGGGGCCGAGTGGGAGGTCCTCGCGCACCTGGCCGACGTCGCCTGCGCGCGCTGGCGCGAGAAGGACGCCGGGATCTGGGAGGTGCGCGGCGGGCCGCGCCACTTCGTCTACTCGAAGATCATGTGCTGGGTCGCCGCCGACCGCGCGCTGAAGCTCGCGCGCGCGCAGTCCCGCGCCGAGCCGGAGGAGCGCCTCGCGCGCTGGCGCGCGGCCGCGCGGGAGATCGTCGAGTCGGTGACGACGGACGGCTGGTGCGAAGCCAAGAAGAGCTTCGCGCAGTCGTACGGCTCCGACGCGCTCGACGCGTCCGTCCTGATGGTCGGCCTGACCGGGATGCTCCCGCCCGACGACCCGCGCGTCGTCTCGACGCTCGACGCGGTCCTGCGCGAGCTCGGCGACGGACCGCTCGTCGCGCGCTACCGCTCGGCCGACGGCCTCGCGGGGGCGGAGGGCTCGTTCCTGCTCTGCGGCTTCTGGGCGGTCGAGCTGCTGACGCGGATGGGCCGCCTGCGCGAGGCGCGCGAGCGCTTCGACGCCCTGCTCGCCCTCGCCGGCCCGCTCGGCCTTTTCTCCGAGGAGATCGAGGCGAAGACGCGGACGGCGCTCGGCAACTACCCGCAGGCGCTGACGCACGTCGGCGTGATCTACGCGGCCTGGACGCTGGCGAAGGCGGAGCGGGACGCGCGCGCGGCGCGGCGCTAGCTACTTGACGGCCGTGAAGTCGTAGAGGACGCGCGCGCCGTAGACGGTCGCCGCGCGGAAGACGAAGCGCCAGCCGCCGCGCTCGAACTGCCCGCGCCGGGCCAGGACGGAAGCCAGCTCCGCGTCCTTCTCGAGCTCGGCGGACAGCTCGGCGCTCGGGCACAGCGCGACGGCCTTCCCGTCGGAGACGACGAAAAGCGCCGTCATCAGCTGAAGGGCGCCTTCCGCCGGGACGGGCGGGCCGCCCTCGGCGACGGCCTGCCGAGCCTCGAGACGGATCATCCGCGCCTTCGCCTCCGGGATGTTCGCGTCGATCGCGGCCTGCACCCAGTCGAGCAGGCGCTCGCGCACCGTCGCGATGTCCTCGGCGCTCGCGATCGGCTGGATGCCGCCCTCGCGGCGGATCGCGCCGGCCAGCGCCGAGACCTCCTTCAGGTAGACGTTCTTCTCGGCGTCCGGGATGTAGTACATGACGACGAGGTGGACCTTGCGGCCGTCGGCGGCGTCGTAATCGATGCCCTGCGGGCTCCAGCCGACCGCGCAGAGGAGCTCGCCGCCGCCGGACGCGCGCACGTGCGGGCAGGCGACGCCGAGGCCGAGGCCGGTGTTGTGCTGGCGCTCGCGCTCGATCATCTCCTCGGCGAGCTCGGGGCTGCCGGCGAGGTCGGGGACGGCCTCGATCATGTGGGCCAGGTACTCGAGCGAGCGCTCCTTGTCGCTGTCGGGGAGCTCGATCAGGCGTCCTTCCTGAAGGGCGTTGAGCAGGCTTTTCATGTCGTCAATCCGCGCCGTACCAGGCGATGAAGCGCGTCTTCATCGCGTGCGTGACAAGAACGTAGCAAGTCATCGTCGCCGCCATCCAGCCGAAAAACGAGAGCGGCAGCGGCGTCAGACCGAGCCAGCCGGCGAGCGGCGAGAACGGCAGGACGGCGGCCGCCGTCATCACGGCGAGCGTCGTCAGCGTGAGCACGGGGCTGGCCGCGCTCTGCACGAACGGGATCTTGTTCGTGCGGATCACGTGCACGATCAGCGTCTGCGTCAGCAGGGACTCGACGAACCAGCCCGAGTGGAACAGCGCGGCCCAGTGCGCCCGCTCGGCGGGCGACGCGCCGGGCGCCGAGAACAGGCGGCACTTGTAGACGAAGAACAGCAGGGCGAACGTCGTGTAGTCGAAGATCGAGCTCATCGGGCCGATCCACAGCATGAACTTCTTGATGCTGGCGATGTTCCACTTGCGCGGCTTGAGCAGGTACTCCTCGTCGACGCGGTCCGTCGGGATGCCGAGCTGGGAGACGTCGTAGAGCAGGTTGTTCAGCAGGACCTGGATCGGCGTCATCGGCAGGAACGGCAGGAGGACGCTCGCGCCGACGACCGAGAACATGTTGCCGAAGTTGGAGCTGGCGCCCATCTTGATGTACTTGACGATGTTGCCGAAGACCTTGCGGCCCTCGATGATGCCGTCCTCGAGGACGAGAAGGCTCTTCTTGAGCAGGATGATGTCGGCGGACTCCTTCGCGACGTCGACCGCGGTGTCGACCGAGATGCCGACGTCGGCGGTCTTCATCGCTGGGGCGTCGTTGATGCCGTCGCCCATGAAGCCGACGACGCGCCCGCCGCGCTGGAGGGCGCGGATGATCTGGTCCTTCTGCGCGGGTGACAGGCGCGCGAAGACGGTCGTGCGCTCGGCCAGCGCGGTCAGCTCGTCGTCGGACAGCCCGCGCAGCTTGTCGCCGGTCGTCAGGCCGTCGACCGGGAGGCCGACGTCGCGGCAGATCTTCCTCGTCACGAGGTCGTTGTCGCCGGTCAGGATCTTCGTCGCGACGCCGGCCTTGCGCAGGGCCTCGAGCGCGGCGTTCGCCGACTCCTTCGGCGGGTCGAAGAACGCGACGTAGCCGAGCAGGATCAGGTCGCTCTCGTCGGCGGCCGCGAAGACCTCCTTGTCGCGCGGGAACTCGCGGTACGCGATCGCGAGCACGCGGAAGCCGTCGGCGCTGAGGTCCTCGTACTCCTCGAGGAGGTCCTTCTTCAGCATGTCGATCAGCGGGTGGATCTCGTCGTCCACCTGGTAGCGGCTGCAGGCGGAGAAGACCTCCTCGACGGCGCCCTTGCAGATCAGGACGTGGTCGCCCTCGTAGTCGATGACGACCGACATCCGCCGCCGCTGGAAGTCGAACGGGATCTCGTCGACCTTGCGCGCGGCCCGTTCGACGTCGAGGTCCTTGTGCTCGAGGATCGCCTTGTCGAGGAGGTTGCGCAGGCCGGTCTGGTAGTACGAGTTCAGGTACGCGTAGCGCAGGACGTCGTCGCTCTCGCGGTTCGTGACGTCGACGTGGCGCTCGAGGACGATCTTGTCCTGGGTCAGCGTGCCGGTCTTGTCCGTGCAGAGGATGTCCATCGCGCCGAAGTTCTGGATCGAGTTCAGGCGCTTGACGATCACCTTCTTCTTCGACATCGCGAGCGCGCCCTTCGACAGGTTCACGGTCACGATCATCGGCAGCATCTCGGGGGTCAGGCCGACGGCGACCGCGAGGCCGAACATCAGCGCCTCGATCCAGCTGTGCTTCGTCAGGCCGATCGCGACGAAGACGACGGCGACCATCACGATCATGAAGCGGATCATCAGCCACGTGAACTGCTCGACGCCGCGGTCGAAGCTGGTCTGCACGCGGCGCCCGGCCAGCGTCTGCGAGATCGAGCCGAAGTAGGTCCGCGCGCCGGTGCAGACGACGGCGCCGCGCGCGGAGCCCGAGAGCACGTTGCTGCCCTGGAAGCAGACGTTCGCGAGCTCGAGGGCGCTCTTGCCGTCGCGCGCGCAGGGCGCGGCGCTCTTCTCGATCGGCATCGCCTCGCCGGTCAGCGCGGCCTGGCTGACGAAGAAGTCCTTCGCCGACAGCAGGCGCAGGTCGGCCGGGATGATCGAGCCGGCGGCCAGGACGACGACGTCGCCGGGGACCAGCGCCGAGAGGGGGATCGTCTCCTCGCGCCCGCCGCGCACGACGACGCAGTTCGTCTTGACCATCGCGAGCAGGCGCTCGACGGCGCGCCCGGAGCGCGCCTCCTGGACGTAGGCGAGGACCACGCTGAGGACGACCATCAGGCCGACCAGGACGGCCGACGGGACGTCGTGCAGCAGCAGCGAGGCGCCCGCGATCACGAGGAGCTGGACGACGAGGGGGTTCTTCGCCCGCTCCCAGATCTCGCCGAGCAGGCCGAGCTTGCGCGCGGTCTCGACGACGTTCGGGCCGTGCCGCTCGAGGCGCTCCGCGACCGCGTCGGGCTCGAGGCCGCGCTCGGAGGCGCCGAGCTTGGCGAGGACGCCCTCGGGGGGGAGCCCGGCGAGCTCGAGCAGGCGCGTCTCGCCCTCGGCCGCCGCGCGCGCCGCCGCCGAACGGTCGACGCCGCGGCGGAAGAGGCCGGACAGCGAGGAGGAGGTCGTCGAGCTCGTCATCGGATGAGCGCGGGAAGCGGCGCGCCGCGGGTAAAGTCTACCACACGCCGGGCGCCGACGCGCGCCTTGACGCCGGCCCGCCCCGGGGCTACGCTTGCGGGGTGCGCGGGCTCCTGACGCGGCGGCGTGCGGCGGCTCTGGCGGCGGCGGCCGCGCTGGCCGCCGCCTGGCTCCTGGTCGGCCGGCGCTTCGGCGTCCCGGACCGGGGGCGCTACCCGGTGCGCGGGATCGACGTCTCGCACCACCAGGGGCCGATCCTCTGGGGCGAGGTCGCGAGCGCGGGGATCTCCTTCGCGTACGTGAAGGCGAGCGAGGGGGGCGACTACCGCGACCCGCGCTTCGCCGAGAACTGGGCCGCGGCGGCGCGCGCCGGGCTCCGGCTCGGCGCCTACCACTACTTCACGTTCTGCCGCGACGGGCAGTCCCAGGCCGAGAACTTCCTGGCCGCGCTGTCGACGTCCGTCCCGGCCGCCCTGCCTCCGGCGCTGGACCTCGAGTTCCGCGGCAACTGCGCGCGCCGCCCGAGCCCCGAGGAACTGCGCGCCGACCTGCTCGACTTCGTCGGCCGGGTCGAGAGCGCGACCGGCCAGGTGCCCGTCTACTACGTGACGCCCGAATTCCTGCGCGCCTACGGCGACGCCCTGCCCGAGGACGCCGGCATCTGGGTGCGCAGCACCTTCTGGCGCCCGGGGCGCCTCGACCGCCCGTGGGTGCTCTGGCAGTACTCGGGGCACGCGCGCGTGCGCGGCGTGACGGGCCCGGTCGACGCCGACGTCTTCAACGGCTCGCGCGAGGGCTGGGCCGCCTTCCTGGCGCGCTCGCGCCCGGCCGGCGCGACGGCGTCCGCGGACTGAGCGCCGTCGGGCGTCTTGCGTTCGGGCGGAGGGCGATGCTAGGCTGGTCTTCGGGCCGCCGGACCCCGGCCGCCGAGGACACCATGAAAACCCTTCTGCTCGCTCTCGCCGTCCTGACGGCCCCGGCCGGAGCCCGGGCCGAGATGCCGCTCTGCGCGCCGCCGTCCTGCGAGCGCGCGGCCCTGCCGAAGGGCCTCCATTGGCTGACCAACGAGACCGACCCGACGTTCGCGGACCCGCGCGCGCAGAAGGGAGGCACGCTCCACGACTACATGGACTCGTTCCCGCTGACCCTGCGCCAGGTCGGCCCCGACTCCAACGGCTCCTTCCGCGGCTATCTGGACCACCTGACGATGGGGCTGGTCGACGTCCAGCCGAACACGCGCCGCCTGACTCCGGCGCTGGCGACGCACTGGGCGTTCGGTCGGGACCACCGGACGATGTATTTCGAGCTCGACCCGAAGGCGACCTGGTCCGACGGCCGGCCGATCACGGCCTACGACTTCTCCTTCGCGCTGGACTTCTACCGTTCGAAGAACATCGTCGCGCCCTGGTACAACGAGTACTACACGAAGCACATCGAAAAGGTCGTCGTCTACGACGACCGCACCTTCGCGATCGTCGTCCCTCAGCCGCACAGCGACCGCGACCTGATCCTGAACTACGCGTTCGCTCCGCTCCCGCGCCACTATTATAAGGACGTCGGGCCGAACTGGGTCCAGGAGTACCAGTGGAAGATCGCCCCGACCGACGGCCCCTACCAGATCACGACGGTCGACATGGGACGGCGGATCGTGTTCACGCGCGTGAAGGACTGGTGGGCGCGCGACCTGCGCTACTACAAGAACCGCTACAACGTCGACCGCGTCGTCTTCGACGTGATCCGCAACCCGGACGTCGCCTGGGAGTATTTCAAGAGAGGCAAGCTCGACGGCTTCACGGTCACGCGGCCGGGCCTTTGGCACGACCGGGCGACCGGCGAGATATTCGACAAGGGCTGGGTCAAGAAGCTCTGGTTCTACACCGACGCCCCCCTGCCCGACTTCGGGATGTACCTGAACATGGACGATCCCCTGTTCAAGGACCGGAACGTCCGCCTCGGCTTCCAATACGCGATGAACGTGGACAAGGTGACCCGGCGCGTGCTCCACGGCGACTACGAGCGCCTGCGCGGGATCACCGAGGGCTACGGCGCCTACACGAACCGCGAGATCCCCGAGCGCCCTTTCAGCGTCGCGAAGGCCGACCATTACCTGGCGCTCGCCGGCTGGAAGACGCGCGGGCCGGACGGCATCCTCGTCAAGGACGGCCGGCGCCTGACGGCGACGGTCACCTACGGCGCGCCGTCGCAGACGAAGCGCCTGGTCGTGCTCAAGCAGGAGGCCGCGAAGGCCGGCATCGACCTCCGGCTCCAGCTGCTGGACGAGGCCGCTTCGTTCAAGACGATGCTGGAGAAGAAGCATCAGATCGCCTACATGTCGTGGGGCACGTTCCTCCTGCCGTCGTACTGGGGACAGTACGACTCGGTCAACGCGCACAAAACGCAGACCAACAACTTCTGCAACATCGCCGACCCGAAGCTCGACCTGTGGATCCACCGCTACCGGACCGATTTCGAGGACGCGAAGAGGCAGCGCGACGCGCGCATGGTCCAGCGGCTGGTCTTCGACTCCGCCTGCTACATCCCGCTGTGGAAGGTCCCCTACTTCCGCAGCGCGTACTGGCGCTGGGTCAGGTTCCCGAAGCCCGCCGCCACCCGCCTGTCGGACGACCCGTTCGCCTATCCGTTCGAATACGGCCTCTACTGGATCGACGCGAAGGCGAAGGCCGAGACCGAGGCCGCGATGCGCTCGGGGAAATCCTTCCCGCCGTCGACCGTGATCGACAAGACCTTCAAGGCGGGCTGACGGCGTTCGGGCGCCTTGACAGAACCGCGCGCCCGACCTATCCTTCGAGGGTCGCTCTCCGGAGGACCCCGATGAAGGCCCCCTTCCTCCTTCCCGTCCTTTTCGTCTGCGCGCTGGCCGCCGCGCCCCGCGCGTCGGCCGCCGAGCGGGCGGCGCCGCCTCCCTCCGCCGGCTCGCCGTCGCATCCCGAGCCCCCGCCGCTGGAGCCGGTCCTCGCGCCCGCCGCCGGCCTCGACGTCGAGGCCGGGGTCGCGGCGGCGACGACGACGGTCGACGCGGCGACGAAGGCCGCGCTCAAGGGCATCGGCTGGAAGGCGCTCGCCGACGGGTCCCTCGCGCGCCTCGAGGGCCCCGGCCGCGGCTACGTCCCGCGCCGCTACCTCGACAAGGCCGGCTTCGAGTGGAAGGACGGCGCGCTCGCCTACAAGCAGAACGATGATCCCGTCGACCCGAAGCTCCTGCCGCAGACGCTGTCCGCCCTGGCCGACTTCGCGGCGGCGGCCGAGACGCCGGCGCGCGAGGCGGGCCGGCAGATCGCCGCGTGGGGCCTGCCGCCGGTGTTCGACGGCCGTCGGCTCGTCGACGCCGACGGGAGCGCGACCTACTACGGGCAGATGACGCGCTGGATCTACGCGCAGAACGACGGCGCGCTCCCGCGCGCGAGCGCCCAGCGCCTGTCGCAGGCGTTCGACCTGCTGGGGGACGCCTACGGGCAGGCCTTCTACGAGAACGCCCCGGACGCGGCGAAGGCGGACATCGAGCGGGCGAAGGCGATCCTGTTCATGAACGCGCGGCCCGGCGAGTCGCCCATCGACCTGAAGCCGTACGAGGACCTCGGCGCGCGGCTCGCCCAGCTCAAAGCCAAGGTCTCGGCCGACATCGTCGACGCGCGGCGTCTCGGCGACGAGCCGCGGCGCAAGGACTCCGAGGCGGCGCTGGCGGTCCTCAACCAGCTCGAGCAGGAGCGCTTCCACGACTTCACCTCGCCGCTGCCGGACGTGCCGGCGCCGGGGCGCGGCGCGGTCTCCTCCCTGCGGGCGCCGGACGCGCCGTCCGGGGCGGGCGGAGCCTACGCCCCCCTGGCGTCGGGCCTGCCGGGCCTCCTGCGCACGCTGGACCGGATCAACGGCAAGCCCCTGACGTCGGACCAGCAGGAGAACCTGATCAAGTCCTTCCCGATGGGCGAGCTCGTCTGGAAGATGGGCGTGCAGGACCTGTGGCGGCAGGGGCTGACCGGGCGCGGCGTCAAGGTCGCGATCATCGACCAGGGGATCGGCCACAACCCGGAGATCGACGGCGCGGTGGACCGGCGCGTGAACCTGACGAGCCAGCGCGGCGGCGCGCTCGAGGGCGAGCACGCGACGCACGTCGCGGGCATCCTCCACGCGCTCGCGCCGGAGGCCCGGATCAGCGGCTATACGGCGATGGCCTCGGCCGGGGCGGACCGCAAGCTCGTCGAGCCCGACAACACGCCTCAACTGCTGGACGCGATCGATCGGGCCGTCGCCGACGGCAACCGCGTCATCAGCATGAGCCTCGGCAACGGGGCGGGTCCGTCCGAACAGCTCGCGCGCAAGGTCGAGTCCTACGCGAAGCGGGGCGTCATCTTCGTGATCTCGGCCGGCAACTCACGGGACGCGTTCGGCGTCGGCTCGCCGTCGGTCGCGCCGAACGCGATCACGGTCGGCAACCTCGACTCGGCCGGCCGGATGGCCGACTCGAGCTCGTACGGCTCGGATTTCGACCCGCGCAAGATCGCCTACGTCGTCAAGACGGTGTTCATGGCCCCCGGCACGAACATCTACTCGACCCAGCCGCGTTCCGCGTTCGGGCCGCGCGACGCGCCGCCGCGCTACGCGCTGATGAGCGGGACGTCGATGGCGGCGCCGGCGATGGCGGCCGTCGCGTCCCTGCTCGTGCAGGCCGGGGGGACCGCCGACCCGGTCAAGCTCTCCGCGCGCGTGCGCGAGGCGCTCGCGCAGGGCTCGACGCCGATGACGGTCGACGCCCTGCCTCCGAACGCGCCGCTCGACCAGAGCTTCCTGGTCGTGCGTCCGCTGGCGGCGCTGGACGCCCTGCGGCGCGACTCCTCGCCCTCCGTCGCCGGCCGCTGAGCGGCGCGCCCTACTTGAGGCGCCGCAGGTAGATCGCGCCCGACTTCGGGTCGGTGTCGAGCCCGAAGCGGCTCAGGAACGACATGCCGAGCAGGCCGTCCACGCCCGCCTGCGGGGCGTCCGGCATCACGCCGGCCAGAACGCGCTCCGCGCGGTTGCGGCCGACCTCGACCGACGGCAGCTCGAGGATCTGCGTCGGCACCCGGCGGCCGTCGGCGAGGGACGCGAGGCCCTTCCCGCGCACGACCGCGTCCGGGCCCAGCCGGTCGGCGACCGCGCGCGAGATCACGACGAGGCTCGCCCCGGTGTCCACGAGCAGGCGCGCCCGGACGCGGCCGTCGAGCAGGGCCGTGACGATCCAGTGCGGGCCCTGCCTCTCGGCCTCGACCTTCTCGCGCGAGAAGTCGCCGTCCATCCCGGCCAGCGCGTCGCGCATCAGGTCGTAGAAGTCGCGGTCGTCGCGGGAGGCGCCCGCCGCGGGCTTCGGACGGCGCCGGAACGCGCGGCGGAAGTCCTGGTAGGCGCTCAGGTAGTCGCGGCCGCGCTCGACCAGGTCCGCGTCCGCCAGGCGCCGCTGGGCGAGCGCCATCTGCCGGGCCTGGATCGCCGCGGCCCCGCTGTTGTACTCGTCGACGAGGCGGTTGTAGCCCTCGGGGTCCGCGGCGCGGTCGGCCGAGGCGAGGCGTTCGGCGACCGCGCGGTGGTCCGAGACCAGCCGGGCGAGCCGGGAGTCGTCGCCCGCGGCGACGTCCGCGGCGTCCGACTCCCGCGCGCGGGCGTCCTGGAGCCTCTCGCGCGCCTGCGCGGCCCGCCGGTACGCGGCGAGCAGAGCCTCGCCGCCCTCCGGCGCGTCGCCGCCGTCGCGCAGGTCCTCCAACTCCTTGGCCAGGCGCAGGGCGCGCCTCTTCGCGAGGCCCGAGCGGCGGATCGAGACGACGTCGGCCCGCTGGAGGGTGACGGAGCCGTAGCCGAAGTCGAGCGTGACCGCGTCGGGGGTCTCGCTCGTGATCAGCCCCTTCATCTCGCGGCCGTTGGCCAGCCGCACGGTGTCGGCGCGGACCGCGGCGGGGCCGGCGGGGAGCAGGGCCGCCGCGAAGAGGAAGGCGCGGGCCGAAGGCCGCATGATCTGAGTTTAGACCCGGTTCGGCGCGCCGTCAAGCGCGTCGGCCGGGGGTCAGACGTTCAGGATCTGGCGCACCTTGCTCAGCAGGGCGTCGGGGGAGAACGGCTTTTCGAGGAAGGCGCCTGCTCCCTCCGACGAGATGCGGCCGACGGCGGCGTCGTCGGCGCATCCCGACATGAAGAGCACCTTCATCTTGGGGCGCAGGTCGACGGCGCGCTTGGCGAGCTCGCGGCCGCCCGTCTGCGGCAGAACGGGGTCCGCGATCATCAGGTGGATGGGGCCCTTGTGCCGCTCGCAGAATTTCACGGCTTCGGGGGGGCTGATCGCGTCCAAGACGGTGTAGCCGCGGTCCACGAGGACGCGATGGACCAATTTCCGGACGGCGTCGTCGTCGTCCACGACGAGGATCGTCTCGGTTCCCTTCAGCGACTCCGGCGCCCCGGCGCCGCGCGCGAGGGGGACGGCCGGGCCCTCGACGCGGGGGAAGTAGGCCTTGAACGTCGTTCCTCTCCCCGGCTCGCTGTGGACGGACAGGCTGCCGCCGGCCTGCGCGACGATGTCCCGGACCGTCGCCAGACCGAGGCCGGTGCCCTTGCCGGGCTCCTTCGTCGTGAAGAACGGCTCGAAGATGTGCGACAGGGTCTCCGGGTCCATGCCGTGCCCCGTGTCGCTGACGGTCAGCGCGACGTAGGGGCCCGCGGGCGCCTCCGGGTGGGCCTCGGCGTAATCCTCGCCCAGCTCGGCCTCGTCGGTCTCGATGACGAGGCGTCCCCCGTTGGGCATCGCGTCGCGCGCGTTGATGGCGAGGTTCATGATGACCTGCTCGAGCTGGCCCGGGTCCGCCAGGACGTTCCCGGCGGCCGGGCTCAGGAGGGTCGCGACCTCGACGCTCCCGCCGATGATGCGGGTCAGGAACCGCTCCATGCTCCCGACCACCTCGTTGACGCTGAGAATCCGGGGCTGGAGAGGCCGGCGACGGCTGAACGCCAGCAGTTGACGCGTCAGCGCCGCGGCGCGCTCCCCGGAGAGATGGATCTCCTTCACGTCCCCTTTGACCGCCGCGCTCGCCTCCGGGCCGTCCAAGAGCATCTCGCTGAGTCCCAGGATGACGGTCAGGACGTTGTTGAAGTCGTGGGCGACGCCGCTCGCGAGCCTGCCGATCGCCTCGATCTTCTGCGACTGAAGGAGCCGGCGCTGGAGCTCGTCGCGCTCCTCCTCGGCCTTCTTGACGCGGATCAGCTGGGAGGTCATCCAATCGACGCGCTTCTTCTCTCGCGCGCCGGCGTCCTTCTCGACCAGCAGGTCCGGCGGCACGTAGTGAAAGTTCCGGCAGACGTTCGAGTCGATGACGGCGGTCTTGTGGGTGTCCAGGATCCCGCGGAGAGCGTCGGGCGGGCAGCGGTCCCTCGGATACTGGCACATGCCGACCATCCGCTTGCCGATGAAGAACAGGTCCAGCAGGGCCTCGTAGTAGACGACGTCCTGGAACTCGCGGTGCGGGCCGACCTGCCAGGCCACGTCGCCCACCGCCCGCAGGGCCGTGCAGCGGTCGGCCATCGCGGAGTCGTAGGCCCGCTGGAGGAAGCCGAGCATCTTCTCCGTCCGCCAATGCCCGTCGTCGAGGTAGTCCCGGGCGCTCGTGAGAACGAGGCGCTTCTTGCGCGTCTCCTCCTCGACGTCGACGCCCTCGCTTCCCAGGTTCTCGCGCAGCGCCTCGATGGACGCGTCGTCCCCGACGAAGACGCAGCGCTCGTCGCGGGAGAGGCCGATGGTCAGGAACGGCGTCGTGGCGCGGCTCTGCTCCTCCGGCGAGGCGAAGAAGAGACAGCAGTGATCGCCGTGCGAGAGCTCGGGGAGGGACTGCTCCAGGGTCTTTTCGGGCATCGGTTCTGGGAGGCGCCGCGCGGACGACGAGGGGCGAGGCGTCCCTGCGTCAGTGTAGCATGCGAACCTCAAAGCAGGCACAACGTCCGGCGCCGCGGGTTCGAACGCGCGTCCGACGCCCGTCAGAACGAGTAGTTGATGTCGGTGAAGATCGCCAGGCCCTCGCGGCCGACGCCGAAGTCGACCGAGCCGACGACCTGGGGCTTGGCGACGGCGCGGATCGCGGCGCCGACGACGGGGCGCAGATAGCGCGCGGCCATCTCGCCGGGGGAGTCGAAGACGGTGCCGACGCCCGCGAACGGGGCGAGCTGGAACTCGGTGGTCACGCCCGCGGTCTTGCGCTCGGCGAGCTTGATGCGCTGCTCGACGTTGAGCGCGGTCATGCCGCGGTCGGTGTAGCGGCCGTCGCCGTAGGCGCGCAGCGAGTACTTGCCGCCGAGCTGGGGCAGGATCCAGAACGGCGGGGTCGGCCCGAGGATCTGTTCGTATTGAAGCTGGACGGCGAAGACCTCGGACGGGTCCTTCGGCCAGGGCTTGAACCAGCGCGCGTCGGTCCCGTAGCGGCGGTACGAGTACGCGCTCAGGAAGCCCTCGACGGCGGACTCGGCGAAGACGTCGAGGTAGGCGCCGCGCTCGGTCGTCACCGCGTGGTCGCGGGTGTCGTAGTCGACGCTCAGGCGCGTCTCGTTGGTCTGCTGGGAGCGGTCGGCGAACTGCTTGGGGAACGCCGTGTGGAAGTCCGGGAGGCCCGGGATCGGGCCGTCGAGGATGCGGCTCGACATGTAGCGCTGGGAGACGCGCGCCGACCACGGCGAGCCGTCCTTCAGCGGGGCGCCGAAGGCCCAGCGGTACTGCCAGTACTCCTGCTTGTAGTTGGCCTCGGCCGACTGCGGGGAGTCGGGGCCGACGCCGAAGAAGCGCTGGCCGGCGTCGGCGTTCAACTGGCCGCGCAGGAGGACGCGGTACGGGCTGCCCAGGAAGGAGCTGTCCTCGTACTGGCCCATGACCTCGTGCTCGAACTTCGCCCAGGAGACGCGCGCGACCAGGCTGGCGTCCTCCTGCGGGTACCAGTAGTAGCGGTAGGTCGGCGAGAAGCGGAAGTGGTCGTTGTAGGTGAGCGACGGGGCGTGGATCTGGCGGATGCGGCCGGCGTCGTCCGTGACGACCAGGATCGGCATCACGCCGTAGGTGACGCCGCGGTTCGGGTCGGTGTCGACGACCGGCAGGCGCACGAGCATGCCGTGCTTGAGCGGGCGCAGCATCCAGCGCAGGGCGGCGGGGGTCTCGTCCTTGGTCTCCGGGACGCCGGGCGGCATCTGGTTCTTCGGGACGATCTCGCTGCCGGCGCCGTTGTCGGTCGGCGACTGCGCACGGACGGACGGCGGGAGGGCCGCGAGGACGAGAAGCAGGGACAGGACCGACGCGGACGCGCGCTTGGCCATCGGAGGGGGAGAGTCTATCACTCCGCCCCCTCGGCGGACAAACGCGCGAGGCTCCAGCGCGCCAGCGAAGCCAGGGTCTCGTCCCCGTCGTCGCGGAAGCTCTCCAAGACGGGCCGCCACCGCGCCTCGCCGGAGTTGCCCATCGCCAGGAGCGCGTTGCGCGTCATCCGGCGGCGCACGGCGCGCGCCGGGGGCGTGCCTTTCAGGCGCGCGCGCAGTCCCGCGGAGCCGGGGCCGGCCAGCTCGTCGAGGGGGATCTCGGTCGGCAGGGTCGGCGGCGGGAGCGCGCGGGCCGGAGCCTCGAAGCGGTTCCACGGGCAGACCTCCTGGCAGACGTCGCAGCCGTAGACCCAGTCGCCGACGCCCTCCCGGAAGCTCTCGGGGACGGGCCCTTTCAGCTCGATGTTGAAGTAGGCGACGCAGCGCGAGGCGTCGAGCACGCGCTCGCGCGGGAAGGCGTCGGTCGGGCAGGCGTCGAGGCATTTGCGGCAGGTCCCGCAGTGGTCGGGCTCCGGCGAGTCGGCCGGCAGGTCCAGCGGGATCGCCAGCCCGGCCAGCAGGAAGTAGGAGCCCAGGCGCGGCCCGATCAGCATCGCGTTCTTGCCCTGCCAGCCCAGGCCCGCGGCGCGGGCGTACGCGCGCTCCAGGAGCGGGCTCATGTCGCAGAAGGCGACCGAGCGCGTGCCCGGCACCTCTTTGGCCAGCCATTTCCCGACCGCGTCCATGCGCGCGCGCAGGCGGCCGTGGTAGTCGGGCCGGACCGCGTAGCGCGCCAGGCGCCCGTGCCCCGGCTTGGGGCCCGGGCGCTTGCCCGGGTTCCCGTAGGAGAAGCCGCACATCAGCACCGAGCGCGCCTGCGGCATCCAGGCGCGCAGGTCGCGCCGGGAGTCGGCGTTGCGCGCCATGTATTCCATCTCGCCGTGCATGCCGGCCGCGACCCAGGCGTCGTAGGCGGGCCCGTCGGCGGGCGGCAGGGCCGGGGCGATGCCGGCCAGGTCGGCTCCTTCCTCCCGCGCGCGGCGCTTGAGCGCCGCGGCGAGCTCGGCGGGGCTCAGACGGCCCGCGCGACCTTCAGGATCTTGAACGCGCGGGGCCCGGCCGGCAGGGAGACCTCGACCGTCTCCTTGACCTTCTTGCCGAGCAGGCCCTGCGCGAGCGGCGACTGCACGGAGATCTTGCCCTCCAGCGGGTCGGACTCGTCCTCGCCGACGAGCGCATACTCGATCTTCTCGCCGTCGGAGTCCTCGAGGGTGACGGTCGTACCGATCGCGACCGTGTCCTTCGGGATGTTCATCTCCTCGATGATCTTCGCGCTCTGCAGCTTGTCCTGGATCTTGCCGATGCGCCCCATGATCTCCGCCATCTTCTCCTTGGCGGAGTGGTACTCGGCGTTTTCCTTGAGATCGCCCTTCTCGCGCGCCTCGCCGATGTCCAGCGAGGTCTGCGTCTTCTGCTTCATCAGCTCCGCGAGGTCCTCGCGCAGCTTCTCGTATCCGGCCCGGGTCAGGTAAGTGTCGGCCATGTCGTCTCCGTGTGTTTCTGACGAAGATTATAGAACATCGGCCCCGACGGGCGCGAGGGGGCGGACGACGGTCGCAGGCGAAAAAAATCGAGCCCCCGCCGTGAGGCGGGGGCTCTCGATTCGGCGGGGAAGGCGGGCTACGCGGGACGGTGATCAGCGGCCCGGCGGATTTTCGCGCTAAAAGCGCCGTCCCCGGCAGGCCGAAGCCCAGGCCATCCGTCTCGACGAGCCATGTCTCACCGGCTCAGCTTCTTAGGAAAGCCGCCGTCGACCGGTCTACTGGCAGTTGCCGATGCGCTTGCCGCGGATCTTCATCCCTCCCACGACGCGGCTCCCTCGCTTGTTTGTGACGTTCTCCTCGTAAGACGTCCCGGCGGTCGACGTCAGCTCCCCGATCATCGTCAGCGGACCGCCCCTGCCCTTGTTGCACGAGATTTCCCAGCGGACCGTCTTGCCCTTCACCCGGTAATAGTCCTCATGGCAATTTTTCGGGATCGCCCGGAAGGCTTTGCCGGAATCGATGTCCTTCTTGGAATAGCACGTGACGCGCGTGGTCGGAGGCGGAGTGAAGCGCACTCCCGGCGGCAACTGCATCGTCGACGCCACCGTCCACTTCCCGGGCCGGATCCGGGGCGCGGTCGCGAAAGCGCTGACCGACAAGAGCATGGCCGTCAGCGCCACTGCGAAAGGATTCTTCATGCTGGTTTCTCCTTGTTTACGGCGATCTCCCTCGTCGACGCAGCCCGAGAGGCATGACGCGAGAGCTAGCGGCGCGCGGGCTTGCGGGCCCGCGCGAGGAGCGCCACGAGTCGTGCGGCTTTGGCCTTCCTCGCGACCGACAACGCCGTGTCGCCGTCCTTGTCCTTCATCCCGACGTTCGCCCCGGCCTTCACGAGAACCGCAACGACGGGAGTGGCGGTCTTGTCCAAGGCGGCCTTGGAGACGGCGTAAATGAGCGGCGTCCACCCCTGCTTGTCCGTCGCGTTGACATCGGCCCCGGCCTTGATCAGCGCCCTCGCGATGTCCGGCTTGCCGGCCACCATGAGCGGAGTCATGCCGCCGTCGTCTTTCACGTTGACGCTCGCCCCCGCCTTGATCAGCGCAGAAACGACGCGAGCGTCCCGATTGTCGGCGGCCGCCGCAAAGAGGGCCGTATCCCCCGTCGCGGGGTCCTTCGCGTTGACCTTGGCTCCCTTGCGAAGCGCGGCGCGCACGGCCGCGACGTCTCCTTTGTCGGCCGCGTCTCGAAGACGCTGGTTCGGAGACGAGGCCAACGCCGGGCCCGCCCAAAGCGACAACGCGCAGCCGCCGGCGGCCGCCAAGGCCGCGACGCGTCTCAACTTTCTTAGCGAGAGAGTCCCCATCTCCGCCCCCGTACTCTAAGATCTCACGACTTCGCCTCGCAACGGACTAGCAGCGCCATTCTACATATTTCCCATAAATCTTCCAGAAGTTTCTAGCTTCGAAAAAAGCGTGCTAGAATAGGCGCCCAGGAGACGATCCCATGAAGAATTCCGCCAAGCTCGCCGTCGCCGTGATTGCGATTATCGTCGTGGGGGCGTGGCTCCTCAGCTGCAGGGGCCGACAGCGGCGGGTCGCGCAGTCCCCCGTTCCGGTCCGATCGGTCGGCGCCGAACCCGCCGCCGCGCCGGCGGCGCCGAAGGCGCTTACCGGCGCCGCGCAGGCTGCGTCCGGCCCTGCCGGACTGCAGTGGATGAGCATACCCGGCGGGACATTTTCGATGGGGACCAGCGACCCGGACGGCGATTTCAACGACGCCAAGCCCGCGCACCAAGCGACGATCCGACCCTTCGAGATGACCGCGACCTTGGTCACGAACGGGCAATACCAGACCTGCGTCAAAGCGGGAGCCTGCACGGCCCCCCAGGACTACGGCCCCTCCTTCGACGGAGCCAGCCAGCCCGTCGTCGGCGTCGATTGGAACCAGGCCCAGGCATTCGCGAAGTGGGCGGGCGGCAGGCTTCCGAGCGAGGCGGAGTGGGAGTACGCGGCCCGCAGCGCGGGCCAGGCCTGGAAATATCCGTGGGGCAACGAGGCCGCGAACTGCGACAGGGCCGTGCTCTCCGGGTGCGGCTGGAACGCGACCGCGCCGGTGTGCTCAAAACCCTCCGGCAACACGAAGCAGGGTCTCTGCGACATGGCGGGCAACTCCTGGGAGTGGGTGGAAGATTGGTATCACGCCAATTACAACGGGGCGCCCCAGGACGGAAGCGCATGGGTCGATCCGGCGGGCACGAGCCGGAGCAATCGCGGCGGCTCCTGGAAAGACAACGCGGCCTGCGCTCGCGCGGCTGACCGCAACGACGACGATCCGCCCACTCGGAACAACGCCTTGTCGTTCCGCCTCGCCCGCTGAGTCGGGCCGCCGAGGCCGCCGGTCGCCTACGACGCGGCCGGCCCGGCGGCGTCAAGTCACGCGATGCGCGATGTCACGACGCGTCGCATCCGTCTCGGCGAGCAGCACCGTCTTAAAGCACGCCCCCCGCAATTCATCCAGCTCTCGGGACACCGAGCGCATGGCGTCCAAGAACTCCCGATAAAGCACCGGATCCGCGCGGCGTAGGGCGTCGGCATGCTCGACGACCAGCGCTTGGCCGCGCCACGCCGCCGCCTCCCCGAATCTGCGCATCCCATCCCGGATCGCGGCCGATGTCCGGTTCCGGACCTCGCTGCCGGGCGATTGCGTCTGTCGGATCAGTTCCCTGAGCGCGTCGAGGATCGCCTCTTTGCTTTCCAGTTTGGATCCGTCGAGCACCCACAAGCCGAACGATAGGCGCTTCGTCGCCTCACGCAAGACCCCGAACTCCTCGGACATCGCCCAGTAGGCATAGGGTATGCGGGGATACGAAAGCCCGCGCAACAGTGCCGGTAACGGCAAATTTTCGGCGCCTGCTCTGATTTGAGCACGCGGGCCGCGCCGAAGTTGATTCCCCGGCGTCCTGCGGCCTCACAGAGCCGTCATTTCGCGGCGCGCGCCTTCTCGAGCGCGGCCTGATCCTCGGGAATCGTCGAGTTGAACGAGTAGGACTTCACCGTGCCGTCGGCGTTGAAACGCACGTAAAGGTCGCGCGTGCGCTCGCTGCCGAGGATGCTGATGTGGTAATTCAGCCAGGTGGCTGTGGCGTCGCCATCCTCGAGGCCCCGCCGGTAGGGCTGGCCGAACGTGGAGACCAGTTGGTCTTGGGTGGTCTTGCTGAGCTGGATGGCCGGAATCTGACCGACGGAGAACGGACGTCCTAGGGTGACGCACCCCGACAGTGCGAGCGACGCGGCGGCGACAAAGAGCGCTTTCTTCATTTTTCCTCCTGCACGTCCCGATTCGGGCTCTCGCGGTCGAAGGATGCGTCGCACAGCCATGGCCGCCGAACGACAGCGGCTGCGTCAGCTTTGCGGGGTGCCGCCGCGTGCGTCCGGCTCGGGCGCCCCGGGCGCCTCGTCGTCCATGCCTTCCTTGAGCCCCTTCTTGAACATGTTGACCGAGCGGCCGAGTTGACGCGCGAATTCGGGAATTTTGCCGGGGCCGAAGAGCACCAGCGCGATCACGGCGATGATGATGAGTTTGTCCGGTCCCAAGTCCATGTCGATCCCCTCCAAAGGCTACTGTCAGATTATATCCCAAGTTCGACTTCGCGGCGCAGCCCACGACGTGCGAAAACAGCGCGCCACGAGCGCTTCCCGGCCCGTGCCCGCCGTGAATGGGCCGAGCGCTGGCCAGCGTTCCGCAATTCCCGGGAAAACCGGGCCGATTTGAATTGCGGTTCACGGGTGCTAAACTGCATCTGGAGGAACCGACGATGCCGCGAAAAAGGCGCACCGAAGGACAGATCGTCTCGATCCTGAGTGTTCCGCCGAATCGATCTGCCCGCCGGCGAGTTCCCATCTCCGGGAAATCCGCGAGGCGGCCGATCCGCCGAAGCACCCGGGCAAACCCGTCGAGCGATCGCAAGAGCGACGCAAGGAGCGCGACATGAAAGCACGTTTCGAATACGCGAAGGCCGCGCCGGGCGGCTATCAGGCGATGCTGGGCCTGGAGAAATACCTGCACAACTGCGGCCTGGAGGCCTCGCTGGTCCATCTCGTCAAGCTGCGCGCCTCGCAGATCAACGGCTGCGCGTTCTGCCTGGACATGCACTCGAAGGATCTGCGCGCGCTCGGCGAAAGCGAGCAGCGTCTCTACACGCTGGAGGCCTGGCGCGAATGCCCCTGGTACAGCGAGCGCGAACGCGCGGCGCTGGCGTGGACGGAAGCGCTGACGCGGGTGGCGGACACGAACGCGCCGGACGAGGCGTACGAGCAGGCGCGTTCGCAGTTCAACGAGAAGGAGCTGTCCGACCTCACGCTCGCGATCGCCGTGATCAACGCCTGGAACCGGCTGTCCATCGGCGCGCGCACGGAGCCCGGAACGTACCGGCCGCAGACGCGAAGGAGCGAATGACGCGGCGGCAGAGCGGCGGAATCAGGCGCCCGCGCGTCTCAGCGCGGCGCCGCGGCGTCCGCGGCTCGGCGTCGCGCGTCGGCGGCGGAGGCGGCGTCGTCTTGCTGGGCGTAGGCCCGGGATAGGAGCATCCAAGCCTGGGCCGTGGCCGGGGAACGGGGGCCGTTGAGTTCCTGCGTGCGGGCCAGGAGCTCCTTGGCCCGGGGAAGGGCCGACGAATCCTTATCGGCGAGCAGTCGCTCCACTTCCAGCATCTGCGCCGCGGCGAGGTCGACGGAGGCGCTGCGGCGCAGGAAGGCGGCGGAGGCGCGCAGGGACGGCAACGCGGGGATGAGGCGGGCGGCCGCTTCGTCGGCCTCGGCGGCATCGGCCGCGAGGTCGGCCGCGCGGCGGGCATGGACGTCGGCTGCGGAACGCGCGAGGGCGGCCCGGCCGCGCGCCAGCCAGAAGGCTTCCCAGCCGCACAGCAGAAGAACGGTCAGGGCGGCGATGGACGCGACGGACGAGATTCGGCGTTTCACCGGGCTAGTGTAACACGGCGTCAGACGGCGTGAACGGCAAAGGGCGCCATGGCCGCGTCCGCCGTCAGCCCGGGATTTTCGCGCCGGAGATTCCGAGAGGAGCTGCTCCCCGGTCCCGGCGGGGGGGAAACCCCTCGATTTCTCGGCGCGGGGCCTCTTCCGCTTAAAACGTCCGGCGCGCGCGCGACAGCTCGCGCATCAGCGGGCGCAGAACCGGGAGCAGGCCGACGCGGCGGCCGGTCAGGGCTTTCAGGCCGGTCGCGCGCTTGAGCGGCGGCGCGTTGTCGACGTTGACGCCGACGCCGACCACCAGCCAGTGCAGGCGCGAGGAGTCGCCGGCGGCCTCGCACAGGATGCCGCAGACCTTGCGGCGGCGGCCGTCGGCGCAGAGAGCGAGGACGTCGTTGGGGGGCTTGACCGCGAAGGCGACGCCAGGCGCCGCCTCGCGCAGGGCGGCCGCGGCGGCCCGGCCGCAGGCGAGCGAGAAGGCGCCCAGGCGCGCCGGCGCGAAGCGCGGTCGGATCAGCCAGGAGACGTAGAGGCCGCCCGGCGACGAGCGCCAGCGCCGGCCCATCCGGCCGCGGCCCGCGCTCTGGCGCCGGGCCCAGACCAGCGTTCCGTCGGGCGCTCCCGCGGCGGCCAGGCGGCGCGCGTCGGCCTGCGTCGAGCCGGTCTCGGACAGGCGGAGCAGGCGGCGCACGCCGGCGAGCTTCGGCGCGGCGCTCACAGGTCGAGGGCGAGGTCCAGCGCCGGCGCGCTGTGCGTCAGGCGACCGATCGAGATGCGGTCCGGCCCCAGGCGCGCGAGGGCGCGGACCGACTCAGGGCCGACCCCACCCGAGACCTCCAGCTTCACGCGCGGGGCCAGGCGCCGCAGGCGGCGGATCTCCGCGCGCAGGCGCGACGGCGGCAGGTTGTCGAGGACCAGCACGTCGGGCCGGAGCGCCAGCGCGCGGTCGGCCTGCGCGCGCGACTCGACCTCGACGATCAGGGGCGTGCCCGGGCGGCGGCGGCGCAGCTCGCGCGCGCCCTCCTCCAGGCGGCGTCCCAGGTAGTGGTTGTCCTTGACCATCGCGGCGTCGTAGAGGCCGAGCCGGTGGTTGACCCCGCCGCCGCAGGCGACCGCGTACTTGTCGAGCGCGCGCCAGCCCGGGATCGTCTTGCGCGTGTCCAGGACCTTCGCGCGCGTGCCGCGCGTCTTCTCGACGCAGAGGCGCGTCAGCGTCGCGACGCCCGACAGCCGCTGGAGGAAGTTCAGCGCGGTGCGCTCCGCGGTCAGGATCCCGCGTCCGCCTTCGACCGTCATCACCGTCTCGCCCGCGCGCACGCGCGCCCCGTCGGAGACGAGCGCGCGGACGCGCGCGTTCGGCGCGCAGGCCTTGAACGCCGCCGCCGCGATCTCCAGGCCGCAGATCACGCCCGCCTCGCGCGCGACGACGCGGCCCGACAGGCGGGTCGCGGCGGGGACGAAGAAGCGCGTCGTGACGTCGCCGGCCCCGTCCAGGTCCTCGCGCAGGGCCGCGCGCAGCAGCGGCCGCCACGCGGCGGGCGTCAGACGGGGCCGGCGCGCCATCGGCGCCCTAGGCCTTGGCCGGCGCCTGGCTGGGGACCGCCTTCCAGGCCTTCTCGGCTTTCGGCGACAGCTTGTCCATGTGCTGGAGGAAGAGCGTCACCTGCCAGATCTGCTCCTCGCTCAGCGTGTGGTGGAAGGAGGGCATCCCGGTCATCCGGATGCCGTGGAAGACCTTCCAGTAGGTCTCGCCGGCGTCGTCGTCCTCGACCCCGTGCTTGGCGAGCTGGGGCGCGTGCTGATAGAGCCCGACCGCGATGTTCGACGGCGCGCCGTCGGCGCCGCCGTGGCAGACCGCGCAGTTCTCGCGGTAGATCCCGATGCCGGCGATCATGTTCTTGTCGTCGGCGGCGACGGGGTTGGGCCCCTTCGGCGCTTGGCGCTCGATCGTCGCGTGCAGGGACTTGCGCGCGGCCCATTTCTCGAGCGCCGGCGGCCGGCCGTCGGCGTTGGCCGGCATCATCCCCAGGACCACGAACAGGTACGCCCCGACCAATCCGGCGACGGCGCAGGCGGCGACTCCGGCGATGAATCCCTTGAGCATTTCGCTCCTCCTTCCCCCCGACGACGGACTATATCCCCAGCGACGACAGCTCGCGGCAGAGCTCGTTGACGACGCGCACCAGGCCCGGGTGCGAGGCCTCGAAGCCCTCGACCGAGGCGGAGAGCGCCTCGAGGGCCATGCGCGTCAGCTTCGGCGACGTCGCGCGGCGCGTCGCCTCGTAGGCGGCCGTCCCGGCGAAGCCGGCGATGCTTCCGGCGCCCTCGGCGTGGGCCGCGTCGACCCCGCCGATCTCCTTCTTGAGCGCGCGCAGCAGGCGCAGGAGCTCGGCCTTCTTCTTGGTGTCGGCGGCCTCGATCGTCTTGATGGCGGCTTCGATGCGGGCGAGCGTGTCCTCGATCATGTCGGTCTCCTGTCCGCATTCTACACGACCCGGGGGCTGCGCCGCTAGGACGTCTTCGGCTTCGGCCGGCGCCGCGCGCGGGGCGCGCCGCCGCCCTTCGCG
Source organism: Elusimicrobiota bacterium (assembly GCA_028869495.1). Taxonomy (GTDB): domain Bacteria; phylum Elusimicrobiota; class Elusimicrobia; order UBA1565; family UBA9628; genus GWA2-66-18. The sequence continues at coordinate 26,445 of JAGWRY010000115.1, forward strand.
CGCGAGGCCGACATCGACCTCAGCTCGAAGAGCTGGTCGCGCAGCAGCGCGGCCGCCTCGAAGTCCAGCGCGTCGGCCGCCGCCTTCATGCGCTCCTCGACCTCGGCGGCGATCGTCGGCAGGTCCTTGGCCGACAGCGGCGTCTCGGCCTCGCGCAGGAGCATCAGCCCCTCGCGCTTGGCGTCCTTCTGGAACTCCTCGAGCTCGGCGACCTGCTTGACCACCGTGCGCGGCGTGATCCCGTGCTCCCGGTTGTAGGCGAGCTGCTTCGCGCGGCGGCGCTCCATCTCGTCCAAGGCCCGCTTCATCGAGCCGGTGACCTCGTCGGCGTAGAGCACGACCTGCCCGCCGACGTTGCGCGCCGCGCGGCCCGAGATCTGGATCAGCGTCGTCTCCGAGCGCAGGAAGCCCTCGTGGTCGGCCCCGAGGATCGCGACCAGCGAGACCTCGGGCAGGTCCAGGCCCTCGCGCAGGAGGTTGATGCCGACCAGCACGTCGAAGACCCCCGCGCGCAGGTCCTGCAGGATCTGAATGCGCTCCAGGCTGTCGATGTCCGAGTGCAGGTAGCGCACGCGCAGGCCCTGCGCGGTCAAAAACGACGACAGGTCCTCGGCCGTGCGCTTGGTCAGGGTCGTCACCAGCGCCCGCTCCTTTTTGGCCGCGCGCTCCTTGAGGCGCGCGATCAGGTCGTCGATCTGCCCCTCGCTGGGCCGGATCACCGTCTCCGGGTCGACGAGCCCCGTCGGGCGCACGACCATCTCGACGACTTCGCCGCCGCACTTCTTCAGCTCGTAGGGCCCGGGAGTCGCCGACACGAAGACCGTCTGCCCGGCCAGCGCCTCGAACTCGGCGAACTTCAGCGGCCGGTTGTCGAGCGCGGAGGGCAGGCGCCAGCCGAAGTCCACGAGCGTCTGCTTGCGCGCGCGGTCGCCCTGGTACATCCCGCCGATCTGCGGGATCGCGACGTGCGACTCGTCGACGACGAGCAGGTAGTCCTTCGGGAAGAAGTCGATCAGGCAGTTCGGGCGCTCGCCGGGCGCGCGTCCCGAGAGCGGGCGCGAGTAGTTCTCGATGCCGTGGCAGAAGCCGATCTCGCGCAGCATCTCCACGTCGTAATTCGTGCGCTGCTCGATGCGCTGGGCCTCCACGTGCTTGCCCTGCGACTGGAAGAGCTTGACGCGCTCGGAGAGCTCGGTCTCGATGGCGCCGATCGCGCGCTCGCGC
>JAGWRY010000116.1 GCA_028869495.1 Elusimicrobiota bacterium
CTTCGCCGGGATGTGTCGAGCGGACGGCGAAAAGCCGTGATTCCGCCGCCGCGAGACGACAAGCGGCGGTCGATCCGCCGCGGTCCCGCCGAAAGACGCGACGAACGGCGGCCCCTTGAGCGGAGCGCCGGAGCTCCGCGGACAGGGGCGGTCCGGGCCTTGACGGGGACGCGCGCGCGCGCTATACTTAACCTGATGGTTAACTATCAGCAGCGCCGCCTCGACCTCGCCTTCGGCGCGCTCTCGCATCCGATCCGCCGCGGCATCCTGGCGCGCCTGGCGACGGGGGAGGCGACCGTCGCGGAGCTCGCTCGCCCGTTCAAGGTCTCGGCCCCGGCGATCACGAAGCACCTGCGCGTGCTCGAGGAGGCGGGCCTGCTCACCCGCCGCAAGGAGGGGCGCGCGCGCCGCTGCCGGCTGGAGGCCGAGCGCCTGCGCCAGGCCCAGGAATGGATCGAGCGCTACCGCGCGTTCTGGAACGACCGCCTCGACGCCCTCGAGCGCTATCTCAAGGAGAACCCGACATGACCCTCGAAAAGAAGACGAAGCCGGAGCCGGAGTCCGCGCGCGAGCTCGTGATCCGGCGCGTGATCGACGCGCCGCGCGAGCGCGTGTGGCGCGCCTGGGCGGACCCGGAGGAGGTCGTCCGGTGGTGGGGGCCGTACGGCTTCGCCGACGAGCCCGAGGTCCGGGAGTTCCGCCCCGGCGGCGTCTGGCGGCACGTGATGATCGGCCCGGACGGCAAGCGCTTCCCGAACTTCGCGCGCTTCCTGGAGATCGCGGAGCCCGAGCGCATCGTCTGGAGCCACGGCGGCAGCGAGGAGGGCGGCCCGCCGATCGCCGGCTTCATCCAGACCGTGACCTTCAAGGACCTGGGGAACGGGAAGACCGAGCTGACGATGCGCAGCGTGTTCCCCAGCGCCGCGTCCCGCGACGAGGTCGCCGAGAAATACGGCGCGGTCGAGGGCGGGCGCCAGACCCTCCAGCGCCTGGCCGAGCACGCGACGGGCGGGCGCGCCTTCGTGCTGGACCTGAGCCGCCTGATCGACGCTCCGCTCGCGCGCGTCTGGGAGGCCTGGGCGGACCCGGAGCAGGTCGAGCGCTGGTTCGCGCCGCGCCCGCTGACGCTCGAGATCGAGCGCATGGACCTGCGCGCGGGCGGCGGCTTCGCGATGACGATGCGCTTCCCCGACGGGAAGGCGCATCCCTTCTCCGGCGTCTACCGGGAGGTCGTCGAGCGGGCGCGGATCGTGTGGACCGGCGAGTTCAGGAGCGACCCGAAGGACAACATCCGCACCGAGGTCTCCTTCGCCGACGAGGGGGGCAAGACCCGGCTCACCGTGCGGCAGACCTTCGCGGTCCTGACGCCGGTCAACACGGAGGCGACGAAGGGCGCCCGGCGGGGCTGGACGATGACGCTCGACCAGTTGGCCGAGCACGCCGCCGGCTAGGCGTACTCGAAGGAGATCTCGGCGCGGACGTCCGGGTGCAGGCTCTTGTGGACCGGGCAGGTCCGCGCCGCGTTCTCGAGCTTCGCGCGCTGGTCGGGCGTCAGGCCCTTGGGCATCGCGATCTTGAGCGGCAGGGCGCCGATGCGGCGCAGGGGATCGGCGACCATCTCCTTGCCCACCTCGGCGCGGGCGCCCTCGAAGGCGATCCCGGAGCGCTTGGCGACGATCGCCATCGTCGTCAGCGCGCAGGCGGCGAGCGCCGCCCCGACCATGTCGGTCGGCGAGAAGGCCTCGCCGCGGCCCATGTTGTCCTTCGGGGCGTCGGTCGCGATCGTCGCGCCGGACGGCCCGTGGGTCAGCTCGCAGCGGAGATCTCCGGAATAGACGGCGCTCATGTTCACCATGGCGCCATCGTAGCCTTTCGCGGGCGTCCCGCTCAACCGCGGAGGGCGGGCAATTGCTAGAATGGCGCCCGATATGGGGGGCAAAGAGCACTTCGAGCGCCTGCAGGCGCTCATCGACGTCGAGCGCGAGGCCGAGAAGGAGGAGAACCTCCGCGAGCTGCGCCGCTTCCCCGTCGCCCAGCGCGAGGCGCTGGGCAAGACCGTCACCGGCCTGACGATCGACGGCGTCGAGACCGGGCTGGGCGGGATGCCGCTGGTCGTGCTGTCGCGCGCGCCGAAGGGCGAGGAGCTCTCGCCGTTCCACGCGATGAACGCGGGCGACAACGTGCTGCTGACCCTGCCGCCGCCGGCCGAGCCGCGCGCGCACGAGGGCACGCTCTACAAGGTGGACGAGTACCGCGTGACGGTCGCGCTGAACGACGCCGCGGCGCCCTCCGAGTCCCTGCGCGGCGCCTGCCAGATCGACCTGCTCGGCTCCGACGCGACCTACCGGCGCATGCGCAAGGCGCTGATCACGGTCGCCGAGTCGAAGCGCTCGCGCCTGTCGACCCTGCGCGAGGTCTTCCTCGGCGAGACGCCGCCCGAGCGCTCGAAGATCAAGCCGGTCAAGTTCTTCAACGAGGGCCTCAACGAGTTCCAGCAGGAGGCGGTCAAGCGCGCGCTCGCGGCCGACGACGTGGCCCTGGTCCACGGTCCGCCCGGCACCGGCAAGACGACGGTGCTCGTCGAGATCGTCCGCCAGCACGTCTCGCGCGGCGAGCGCGTGCTGGCGACCGCGCCGTCGAACATCGCCGTCGACAATATCTTGGAGAAGCTGCTCGGCACCGGCCTGCGCGTCGTGCGCCTCGGCCATCCGGCGCGCACCCTCGAGGCCCTGCGCCACGGCAACCTGGCCGCGCAGATGGAGGCGGACCCGGTCTACGAGCAGGTCCGGGAGCTCGACGCCTGGCGCGAGCGCCTCGTCCACCGCAAGTCGCGCCACGGGCGCGCCCAGCTCGGCTACGACGAGCGCCAGGCCCGCGAGCGCGAGATCGCGCGCCTGTGGCGCGAGGCCCGCGACCTCGAGTTCGAGATCCAGCGGCGCATCGTCAACTCCGCCAGCGTCGTGCTCGCGACGCACGCGGGGCTGTCGAAGCGCTTCGTGAAGGGAAGCTTCGACCTCGTCGCGATGGACGAGGCCTCGCAGGCGACCGAGCCCTTGTCCTGGGTGCCGCTGACGATCGCCAAGAAGGCCGTCTTCGCCGGCGACGCGAACCAGCTGCCGCCGACGATCTACTCGAAGGAGGCCGCCGCGGGCGGCCTGGCCGTCACCCTCTTCGACCGCCTCAAGGACGTCCTGCCCCAGACCGTGCAGACGCTCCTGCGCGTCCAGTACCGGATGCACGGCGACATCATGCGCTTCCCGTCCGACCGCTTCTACGAGGGCAAGCTGATCGCGCACGACTCGGTCGCCGAGCACGTCGCCGCGGAGCTCCCCGGCGTGGCGGCCGACGCGCTGACCTCGGAGCCCTTGACCTACGTGGACACCGCCGGCGCCGGCTTCGACGAGGCCTGGAACGAGCTGCTCGAGAGCCGCGAGAACAAGGGCGAGGCCGAGCTGGCCGTCAAGCTCCTGTACGAGCTGCTCGGCGCCGGCCTGCGCGCCAAGGACGTCGCGATCCTGACGCCCTACGTCGCCCAGGCCAAGCTCCTCAAGACCATGGTCCGCGAGCCCGGCCTCGAGATCGGCTCGGTCGACGGCTTCCAGGGCCGCGAGAAGGAGGCCGTGATCCTGAGCCTGGTGCGCTCCAACGAGGCCGGCTCGATCGGCTTCCTGTCCGACATGCGCCGCCTGAACGTCGCGATCACCCGCGCGCGCCGCTGCCTGATCGTGATCGGCGACTCGGCCACGATCACCCGCCACGACGTCTACCGCAAGTTCGTCGAGTACGCCGACTCGCTCGACGCGCACCGCTCGTCGTACGAGTGGATCGCCGGCTGAGCCGCCCGGCTCCCGCGGCGGCCGCTCAATCGGCCGCGCCGCCGGCTGCGACGCCTCGGCGGAAGTGCAGGGCGGCGAAGACGAAGAGCAGGCCGCCGATGCCCAGCACCGCGGCGAAGTCCGGCCAGACGATCGAGAAGCCCGCGCCGCGGTAGAGGATCGCCTGCGCGAACGCGACGAAGTGCGTGGACGGGACCAGCTGCATCGCGGCGCGCAGCGCGCGCGGCTGGCTCTCGAGCGGGGTCTCGCCGCCGGAGAGCAGGATCATCGGCAGGATGACCAGCATGTAGAGCAGGCCGAAGCGCGGCATCGTGCGCGCGAGCATCCCGAGGAAGACCCCCAGCGCCGACGCGAAGAACAGGTAGAGCGCGACGCCGCACAGGAACAGCGGGATCGAGCCCGCGATCGGGATCGCGAGCAGGCGCTCGACGACGAGCCATAGGGACAGCGCGACCGCGGCGAGCACGACCAGACCGTTCGCCCAGACCTTCGCGGCCAGGATCTCGAACGGCGTCAACGGCAGCGTCAGCAGGTGCTCGAGGGTCCCGTGCTCGCGCTCGCGGATCAGCGCGGCGCCGGTCAGGATGATCGCCAGCACCGTCACGTGGTTGATCAGCTCCATGATCGCGGTGAACCAGGACGAGTCGACGGTCGGGTTGAACGCGTAGCGGACCTGCAGGCGCGCCGCCGGGTCCGCGCCGCGCCCGCTCTCGCGCAGGAACGCGCGCGTCTCCTGCGCGACGATCCCCTCGATGTAGCCGGCGCCGAGCCCGGCCTGCATGACGGCCGTCGCGTCGACGTCGAGCTGGACCTGCGGGCGGCGGCCGGCCAGCAGGTCGGCCTGGAAGCGCGGCGGGACGACGAGGACGAACGTGTAGAGCCCGCGGTCCATGCCCGGGTCGATCTCGGCGAACGAGATCTCCTTCGGCGCGTTGAAGTGCGGGCGCAGGAAGGCCCCGCGCAGCCGCAGCGACAGCGGCGAGCGGTCCTCGTCGACGATCGCGATCGGCGCGTTGCGCAGCTCGACCGACATCCCCTTCGCGGCCGTGTAGATCGAGAACGAGAAGCTGAACACGATCAGGAACAGCATCACGTAGTCGCGGCGCAGGCTGCGCAGCTCCTTGACGCCGAGGCGGTAGACGGCGTCCCAGCGGACCCTCATCGTTCCTGCTCCCCGAGCAGCGCCGCGCTCAGCGCGACGATCAGCGGCCAGGCCGGCGCGAGGGCCAGCAGGCTCGGGACCAGCTCCCGGAAGTCGAGGCCTTTCGTGAACGCGCCGAGGCAGAGCGTCATGAAGTGCGCGGTCGGGAACACGCGCCCGATCGCCGCGGCGGAGCCCTCCAGCGAGGAGACCGGCTGCATCATCCCGGAGAACTGGACGGCCGGCACCATCGTCAGCACCGCCGACGCGAACAGCGCGGCGATCTGCGTGCTCGTGAAGGTCGAGACGAGGAGGCCGAGGCCGGTCGTCGCGCCGACGTAGAGCAGCGCGCCGAGGGTCAGCCCCGCGAGGCTGCCCTTGACCGGCACGCCGAACCAGAGCACGGCCAGCAGCGCCGTCGCCGCGAAGTTGACCATCCCGACGGCCAGGTACGGCAGCTGCTTGCCGAGCAGGAACTCCAGGCGCGTGACCGGCGTCACGTGCGCGTTGACGATCGAGCCGAGCTCCTTCTCGCGGACGACGCCGAGCGAGGCCAGGATCGCCGGGATGAAGATCAGCAGCAGCGAGATCACCGCCGGGACCATCGCGAAGACGCTCTTGAAGTCCTGGTTGTAGCGGAACCGCGGCTGGAGGTCGGCGGCGGGGCCGGGCGGGCGCTCGCCGAGGCGGCGTTCGGCGAGCGACTCCAGGTAGCGCGCGTGCAGGCCCTCGACGTAGCCGCGGATCGTCTCCGCGCGGAACGGCATCGCGCCGTCGATCCGCGCCGAGACCTCCGGGGACAGGCCGCGGGCGAGGTCGCGCCCGAAGCCCGGGGGGATCTCGACCGCCAGCGAGATCCGCGCGGCGCGCAGGCGGCGGTCGACGTCGGCCTCGTCGGTCAGCGGCGGGCGCTCGACGAAGTAGCGCGAGCCGGCCAGCTCCTGCGCGTACGCGCGGCTGGCGGGCGTCCGGTCGCGGTCGAGGACCGCGTAGCTCAGGTTCTCGACGTCGGTCGTGATCCCGTAGCCGAAGACGACCAGCAGGAGCACCGTCCCGAGGAGCGAGAACGCGCAGCGGATCGGGTCGCGCAGGATCTCCTTGGTCTCGCGCGCGCTGTAGGCCAGCAGGCGCCGCGCGCTGAAGGCCGCCGGCGGCGGGGCGGGGGCCGCGCGGCCGGCGAAGGCCCCGGC
>JAGWRY010000010.1 GCA_028869495.1 Elusimicrobiota bacterium
CCGCGGCGCCGCGGCGGGCCTACGTCCTGTCGCGCCCGCTGCGCGAGACGGTCTCGCTGGGCCCGGTCGCCCTGGGCGCGCACGCCGTCTGCGGCGCGGGCTGGGAGTCGCTGAAGATCTTCCTCGGCTGGAAGGCCGGCGGCTGGGGCGGCGCGCTCGGCGTCGGCGCCGTCGAGCTTCCGTTCGCGCCGCTGATGGCGACGGGGCGCAGTCTCGCGCACCTCGGCCTGCTGTATTGGCGGCGCAAGCTCGCGGTCCTGCGCGGGCTGGCGCGCACGCCCGGCGTCGAGACGATCCGCGTGCTGACGACCGCGCGCGTCGAGTTCTGGGGGCCGTTCGCGCGGCGCATGGAGAACGTCGGGCTGATCTTCGTCGAGACGTCGGCCGAGCCGCCGGCGGAACTCGGGCGCTTCGGCGCGCCGATCCCGCTCGGCGACGTCGCCGGGCGCCGCCTGCGCCTGACTCTGCACGCGGAGTCGGTCGCGGCGGCCGCGGTCTGGACGCCGACGCTGGCCGGACTGCTCGCGGGCCGGGAGATCCCCGCCGGGGTCGCCGAGGCCTGGCGCGGCGCCCTGTCGGCCGCGCGCCCCGCCTCCCCGCTCGGGCGCCTGCTGGCCGGGGTCTCGTCGGCGCGGAACCTGCGCGTGCGGGCGGAGCTGCTGGACGCCGACGGGAGCGCGACGCCGCTGGGCGAGGTCGCGACCGGCCCGGCGGCGCTGAAGCTGATCGGCCTGGGCCCGCTCGACCGCCTGAGGACCTTCCTGCATCGCCCTCTGCCGGCGCGCGCGGTCCCGATCTCGCGGAGCGACGTCGAACGCCCCGACGCCGCGCGCCCGCGGGGCGCGCTCGCGCGCCTGCGCCGCGCGTGGCGTCGCCTGACGGGGCGGCTGATCGTCGCGAGGGGCTGACGCGGACGCGGAAAAATTGTTTCATACGACATAGGATATTCGACGCAGATTCGAGGAGAGCGACACATGGCGGAAAAGGCGACGATCGAGAAGCCGGCCAAGCAGACGACGGGAGACAAGGCGGTCCTGCGCTACAACGGGAAGGAATACGAGTTCCCGGTCGTGGTCGGCAGCGAGAACGAGCGGGCGGTCGACATCTCGAGCCTGCGCAAGGACACGGGCCTGGTCACGCTCGACAACGGCTACCTGAACACCGGCGCGTGCACGAGCGCGGTGACCTTCCTGGACGGCGAGCGCGGGATCCTGCGCTACCGCGGCGTCCCGATCGAGCAGCTCGCCGAGCAGTCGACCTTCGTCGAGACCAGCTACCTGCTGATCTACGGCAAGCTCCCGACGAAGAAGGAGCTCGACGCGTTCACGACGAACCTGACGCGCCACACGCTGATCCACGAGGACATGAAGCGCTTCTACGACGGCTTCCCGCGCGACGCGCATCCGATGGCGATGCTGTCGTCGGCCGTCAGCACGCTGTCCACGTTCTACCAGAAGTCGCCCGAGGCGACGGACGGCGGCATGGACCTGACGATCTGGCGCCTGCTCGCGAAGCTGCCGACGATCGCGGCCTTCTCGTACAAGAAGTCGATCGGCCAGGCCTTCGTCTACCCGCAGAACTCGCTCGACTACTGCTCGAACTTCCTGCGCATGATGTTCGCGGTCCCGGCCGAGGACTACGAGGTGGACCCGGACGTCGCGCGCGCGCTCGACCTCCTGCTGATCCTGCACGCCGATCACGAGCAGAACTGCTCGGCTTCGACGGTGCGCCTCGTCGGCTCCAGCCGCGCGAGCCTGTACGCGTCGATCTCGGCCGGCATCTCGGCGCTGTGGGGGCCGCTGCACGGCGGCGCGAACCAGGAGGTCGTCGAGATGCTGCAGGGGATGCTCGACCGCGGCATCAGCACGAAGGACTTCGTCGACAAGGTCAAGAACCGCGACAGCGGCGTGCGCCTGATGGGCTTCGGCCATCGCGTCTACAAGAACTTCGACCCGCGCGCGCGCATCATCAAGCGCGCCTGCGACACGGTCCTCAACAAGCTCGGCATCGACGACCCGATCTTCGAGGTCGCCAAAAAGCTCGAGGAGACCGCGCTGAAGGACGAGTACTTCATCGAGCGCAAGCTCTACCCGAACGTCGACTTCTACTCCGGCATCATCTACCGCGCGATCGGCATCCCGGTCAACATGTTCACCGTGATGTTCGCGCTCGGCCGGCTGCCGGGCTGGATCGCGCAGTGGAAGGAGATGAGCGAGTCGCCGAGCTTCAAGATCGGGCGCCCGCGCCAGGTCTACGTGGGCCCGCGCGAGACGAAGTACGTGCCGCTCGGCCAGCGCAAGAAGTAAGCACCGCGTTGTAGCGGAGTATTTGGCAACGTTTCATGCTCGCAATGTGGCTATACGAATAACTGCGCCATCGATGAGGGCGTGGCCTTGACAATTAGAGGCGGCGCCCTATACTTCCAGTAGTGGTAGGAAATTTGTTACCCTAAAACCCCACCTTAGGCGATGCTAAACAACGCAATTCTATTCGACGCCGCGTCCAGAGAATTTATTTTGGACACCTTCGATAAGGCAGTAGACGTTGAGGGCTTTATTGTAGAGAAGTCTAATCCGAAACAGCGAGTGCTTACTCGCGATGGCGAGGAAGTTCGGGTTGAAGACTTTGCTGGCATCAAAAAGGGCTCCCTCCTATTCTTCAAGAAAGATTTACCCTCCCTTATCACGCTTTCTGATTTAATGGAGCGTTGATACCGTATGGATTGGGCTGCGGCGATTGCGAGACTCGCCAAGGCCATTTCAGGCTGGGCTGCAGTACGTATCGAAAAGCCCACCATTAACATTATCACTGGTGGGAACGTCGGGAGCGTCCCTCGCTCGTCTCGTAAATCAAACCCCACCAAGCCCCGACGTAAATCTCTGCAGCTTGATATTAATAAGCTTAGCAGAGAGCAGAAGCAGCAACTTCAGCGTGCTCTGCGTGCCGCTCTAGATGATGGGCAGACCTTCATCTTAGATGAAACTCCTGAAATCCTTGAAGGCATCGAGGAAAGCTCTAAATCCCCGAAGAATCAAGAGCTCCAATCCGCCCTCCAGCCATATCTTTCTGCTGCGGACTTCATCGCGCTTCGAGCTGCGATTGTTCTACGTCATATGCGTGCCAATCGGATGGTTACGCTCAGAATGAAAGGGGACATAATCAATAAATTCGGAGATCGTGGGGCCAAAATCGCCAATCTCTGTAGCGCCGGGTATTTCGATAACATCGTAGCGCATCTTAAAAAAGTCCAGTCTCAAAGAGGATTCGATTCTGACGCGTTTCGTCGGAAGATGGATGAATTTATTTCGCAGTCGGCATTCGCGCTGTTTGTTCAAAAAGATTGGGCGAGGCTGCACACGAGGAAATCAATCCTTGAGCGCATACGAATAAACGCGGGCTACGGAATAAACAAGCTCGTAATTCATGCCATTGGCGAAGAAAATATCGAAAAAGTCCAGAGTATTACGGATGCCATCCTGAGAGAGTTTGGAGACATCCGAAAGACAAAAGAGGACGAAGTTGCCGGCGAGATTAGGATTTGTCTCGAATTCCCGAGTAGTATTTCTCGGGCGCTAGACAACTGAACGGTATGGAGATGCCGCTGGACTGATCGCATCCCTCCCGCTGACAAATCGGGAGGCTCTCGGCAGGCTAGTTTCTAAGCTGCGAGCTCGATCCCGGCCGGGCAGTGGTCGGAGCCGGTCACTTCGGGCGACAGCCACGCCTTCTTCAGGCGGGGCCTCAGCTCCGCGCTGACGAAGAAGTAGTCGATGCGCCAGCCGACGTTGCGCTCGCGCGCGCGGCTCTGCATGTCCCACCACGAATAGTGGTCGGGGCCGGTCTCGAACTCGCGGAAGGTGTCGACGAAGCCGGCGGCCAGCAGCTTGTCGATCCACGCGCACTCCTGGGGCAGGAACCCGGAGACGCCGCGGTTCTCCTTCGGGCGGGCGAGGTCGATCTCCTTGTGGGCGGTGTTCACGTCGCCGCAGATCACGAGGTTCTTCTCGCCGCGCTTGCGGTAGCGGGGGATCACTTCCTCCAGGAGGGCGTCGTAGAAGCCCATCTTGAACTTCAGGCGCTCCTCGTCGCGCTTGCCGTTCGGGAAGTAGACGTTGAACAGCGTCACGTCGCCGTGGCGCGTGACCAGGACGCGGCCTTCGCCGTCCCAGGCCTTGATCCCGAAGCCGCGCTCGACGCGGTCGGGGACGGTCTTCGAGAAGGTCGCCACGCCCGAGTAGCCCTTCTTCTCGCCCCAATGCCACTCGCCGTGCAGGCCGAACGGGTGGATCATGTCGGGCTCGAGCTGGTCGGTCTGGGCCTTCGTCTCCTGCAGGCAGTAGACGTCGGCGGCCTGGCGCTTGAACCACTCCTGCACGAGGCCCTTGCGCCAGACGGCGCGGTAGCCGTTGACGTTCCAGGAAAGGAGCTTCACGCGGCGCTACTTCGTCTTGACGGTCTCGTAGACCGGGGTCCCGGTCGAGTTCGCATAGTCGCGGAAGTGCTTGATCAGCTTCTTCGTGACCGGGCCGGCGGCGCCGGAGCCGATCACGCGGCCGTCGATCTTGACGCCGGCGATCACCTCGGCGCCGGTGCCGGTCAGGAAGACCTCGTCGGCGCTGTAGAGGTCGTAGCGCGGGAAGTTGCGCTCGATCACCTTGACGCCCAGCTTCTTCTCGGCCAGCTCCATCACGACGTTGCGCGTGACGCCGACCAGGATGCCGGCCGAGGTCGGGGGCGTGAAGATCTTGTCGTTCTTGACGAAGAAGATGTTGTCGCCCGAGCACTCGGAGACGTGGCCGGTCGCGTTGAGCAGGATCGCCTCCTGCGCGCCGGCCGCGGTCGCCTCGGCGCGGGCCAGGATGTTGGCCAGGTAGTTCAGCGACTTGACCCCCGGCGTCACCTGGTCGAGGCCCTTCTGCCGGATCGTCGACGTGACCAGGGTCAGGCCCTTCTCGTAGAACTCCTCCGGGTAGAGCTCGATGCGGTCGGCGATGATGAAGAGCGAGGAGTTGCCCTTGCACTTGCGCATGTCGAGGCCGAGGTCGCCGACGCCGCGCGTGACGACGAGTCGGATGTAGGCGTCCTTCAGGCCGTTGACGCGGACGGTCTCGACGATCGCCTTCTCGATCTCCTTGAGCGGGATCGGGAGCTTCAGGAGGATCGCGTTGGCGGAGTCCTCCAGGCGCGCGAGGTGGTCGTCCAGGCGGAAGATGCGGCCGTTGTAGGCGCGGATGCCCTCGAAGATGCCGTCTCCGTAGAGCACGCCGTGGTCGAAGACGGAGATCTTCGCCTCGTCCTTCTCGCAGTATTTTCCGTCGATGTAGATCTTCATCGGCGACTCCGGACGTCGGGGGATGGAAACGGCGAAGGGAGGATAACAAATCCGCGTCCGCGCCGTCGACAGATTTGTCCGCAAGCGACGAAACGGCCGGGGCCTCCGCTCAGCGCAGGACGCCGTCGTCCATGCGCAGGACGCGGTCGGCGGTGCGCGACTCCGTCTCGTCGTGGGTGACGAGGACGACGGCGGTCCCGCGCTCGCGGGCGACGCGGCGCATGTCCGCGAAGACCTTCGCGCCGTTGGCGCGGTCGAGGTTGCCGGTCGGCTCGTCGGCGAGGACGACGGCCGGGGCGTTGGAGAGGGCGCGCGCGATCGCGGCGCGCTGGCGCTCGCCGCCCGAGGTCTGCGCGGGGAAGCGCGCGGCCAGCGCGCCGATGCCCAGCGAGTCGAGGAGCTCGCGGGCGCGGGACTCGGCGGCCGACAGCGGGGCGTCGGTCAGCTTCCGGGCGCGCGCGATGCGCGCGGGCATCGTCACGTTCTCCAGGATCGTGAACTCGGGCAGGAGCGAGTCGAACTGGAAGACGAAGCCCAGGCGCTCGTTGCGCAGGCGCGCGCGCTCGTCGTCGGAGAGGCGCGCGACGTCGGCCCCGCCGAGCTTCAGCTCGCCCTCGTCGGGGCGGTCCATCAGGCCCAGCAGGTTCAGGAGCGTGGACTTGCCCGAGCCGCTGGGGCCCAGCACCGCGACGAACTCCCCGGCTTCCACCGTCAGGTCCACGGCGCGCAGGACCGGGACGGCCGCGGGGCCGGTCCCGTAGGACTTGCGCACGCCGCGGGCCAGGATCGCGGGCTCAGCCATAGTGGATGGCCTCCACCGGGTCGGCCTTGGCGGCGCGGCGGGCGGGGTAGATGGTGGCGACG
>JAGWRY010000011.1 GCA_028869495.1 Elusimicrobiota bacterium
GAGGCCGCGGGCGCGGCGCGCGCGAAGCTCGGGCCGGTCCCCTGCGACCTGGCGCTCGTGTTCGTCAACGAGGGCTGGGACGGCTTCGACGCCGAGGAGCTCCCGGCTCTGCTGGGCAAGGAGCTGGCGCCTCTGCGCGCGCTCGGCTGCAACGTCGCGGGGACGATCGCGGGCGGGCGCGAGGCCGAGGGGCGGCCGTCGATCGCGATCCTCGCGATGCGCCTGCCCGGCGCGCGCGTCCACTCGTTCGCGCTGACGCCGGCCGAGCTCTCGCGCCTGGGGGACGGGCGCGCCCTCGTCGCCTCGCTCGACCTGTACCCGACCGACGCGCCGAAGTTCCTGGCCCTGTCCGACCCGATGAGCGCGGACCCCGAGCGCCTGCTCTCCCTGGTCAACGACGGCTATCCCGGCGCGCCGCTGGTCGGCGGTCTGGCCAGCGGCGTCCAGCTCGGCCGCCCGACCTGGCTCCTGCACGACCGCGAGATCCTGACGCGCGGCACCGCCGCCGTCGCGCTGACCGGCGACGTCGCCTTCGACGTCCTGGTCGCGCAGGGCTGCCGTCCGATCGGCGACCCGCTGGTCGTCACGAAGTCCGAGGGCAACGTCCTTCAGGAGCTCGGCGGCCGGCCGCCGCTCGAGGTCCTGCGCGAGACCCTGTCGCGCTGCAGCGCCGACGACCAGGCGCTCGCGCGCCGCTCCCTGTTCGCGGGCCTGGCGATGAGCGAGGGCCGCTCCCGTCCCGGCCGCGGCGACTTCCTCGTGCGCAACCTGCTCGGCTTCGACCAGGGCTCCGGCGCCCTCGTCCTCGGCGCCGTCCCGCGCCGCGGGCAGACCCTGCAGTTCCAGCTGCGGGACGCGAAGACCTCGGACCAGGACCTGCAATCGCTCCTCGGCGCCCTGCCCGACGGCGGCGCGTCGCCGCGCGGCGCCCTGCTCGTCAGCTGCTGCGGCCGCGGCCTCGGCCTCTACGGCGAGCCCGACCACGACGCCGGGCTCGTCCAGTCCCGGCTCGGTCCCCTGCCGCTGGCCGGCTTCTTCGCCAGCGGCGAGTACGGCCCGGTCGGCGGCCGCAACTACGTCCACGGCTACACGTCGAGCCTGGCCGTGATCCGCTGAACGCGCTCCCGCCGGGGAGGCGCGGCCTGATCATGCCCCAGTGGCGGGAGTTCTTGCTTCGGCGGGGGGGCGCCGTACGACGGTCCACAGGCGGGCCGAGCGGGAGCGCGGGTTGTCGCGCGTCTCCGCGGGCGAGGGTTTGAGCGGGGCGGCGGGGGCGCAGCGCCAGACGCCGGCGGCGGCCTGCGCGTCCAGAGCGCCCTTCACCAGGCGCTCCTCGCCGGAATGGAAGGTGAGGAAGGCGGCGCGGCCGTCGGGCTTCAACAGCGACGGGAGCGCGGCGAGCAGAGCCTCCAGGGAGTGGCGCTCGTCGTTGACCTGGAGGCGCAGGGCTTGGAACGTTCGCGCGGCGGGATGGGCGGAGAAGGCGTCCCTCTTCTTCACTCGCCCGGGACCCAATCCTTTGGCCGTCGCGACCGCCGAGGCCAGCGCGGCGGTGGTCTTCGGCGGATGCGCCTTCAGCACGGCCGCGACCCGTTCGGCGTCGGGCTCGTCGCCGTAGCGGCGCAGGACGTCGGCGATCTCGGCGGCGGTCGCGCGGGCCAGCCATTGCGCGGCGGTCTCGCCGCGCGAGCGGTCCATGCGCATGTCCAGCGGCCCGTCGTTCTTGAAGGACATCCCGCGCTCAGGTCGGTCGAGCTGCATCGACGATACGCCCAGGTCGGCGAAGAGCGCGTCCACGGCGTCCAGCCCGAGCGAGCGCAGGGCGCCCTTCGCTCCGGAATAATCGGTCTTCACGGTCTCGACCTTCAGGCCCGACTCCGCCAGCCGTTCGCGCGTGCGCGCCAGCTCCTCGCCGTCGCGGTCCAAGCCGACGACGCGCGCGCCGCGCCGGGCCAGCTCCGCGGCGTGGCCGCCGGCGCCCAGCGTGCAGTCCAGGACGACCGCGCCGCTCAGCGGCTCCAGTGCCGCCAGGACCTCGGCGACCATGATGGACACGTGGCCGCCGGCGGGCGTGGAGCCGCGCGCCTTGGCCTTGGCCACGGCCTCGGGGTCGCCGGCCAGCTCCTTGTATTTGTGGGCGAACGTCTTCGGGTGCGTGCCCTGGTAGCGGTCGCGCCGCCGGTGCGCGGCCACGGCCTCGGCCGCGGGCCGCTCGTCCGGGGAGATCTCGCGCTCCAGCAGGCGCCGAGCCTCGACCCAGGCGATCTCTCGGCCGTCCGCGGGCGTCGGCTTGCCGGCGACCTTCGTGACCAAGATGCCGCCCGGCACCGCGTCCCCGGGCTCGCCCTCCACGCCGAACTGCTCGCGCAGGAAGCGCTTGGCGGCGTCCGCCGCCGTCTCGCCGGGGGCGGGCTCGCCTCCCGGGAAGCCCCACAGGTCCGGCGCGCGGCGCGTCAGCATCACCATCCCCGACCGCAGGACGACCACGCTCAAGCGCGCCACGAAGCGGATTCTATCGAAATCGAACGGCGCGCGGCGGAGTACGCGTGCGCCGCGAGGCTCGTCCGATCCTACTTCGTCAGATTTCGCAGCCAGACGCCCAGGCGGCCGAGCGCGCCCGGCGCGGGCGCGGGGCGC
>JAGWRY010000117.1 GCA_028869495.1 Elusimicrobiota bacterium
CGCCCTGCTGGCGATCGCGGCGGTCGCGGCCCGCGAGGCGCGCGCGCTGTCGCCGCTGGGTCCGGCCTCCGACTGGCAGCGGGAGTATCCGTCGGGCTCGGCCGACTGGCTCGCCGCGCGCGCTCCGGGGCGCCGCCTGTTCGCGCCGTACGAGTGGGGCGGCTACCTGCTCTGGCGCCTGGCCCCGCGCGACCGCGTCTTCGTCGACGGGCGCCTGGACCCGTACTGGACCCTGCTGGGCGACTACGAGGAGATCATCCGCGCCGCGCCCGGCTGGCGGGAGCTGCTCGCCGCCTACGGCGCCGACGCGGCGGTCCTGCGCCACGGCTCGCCGCTGGCGCGGGCGCTGGCGCGCGACCCCGCCTGGCGCGCGGTCGGCGCGGACCGCGTCTCGACGCTCTACGTCCGGCGCCGGGACATGACGAAGCCGTAATCCGCGGGAAAGCCGCGTTCCCGCCGTCCTTGTATAATGACGCCCGTGAGTCCGATGCGCGCGGCCCTATTGGCCGGCCTCCTTGCGGCGCTCGCCGCGCCGGCCCGAGCCGGCGGGGTCGTCCTCTCCCTGCGCGACTGCCTCGACCGCGCGGTCCTGCGCTCGCCGCGGGCCGTCGCCGCCGGCCTCGAGACCCTCCAGGCCGCCTCGGCCGCGCGCGCGTCCGCCGACCGGCTCCTGCCGAGCCTGTCCGTCGAGGGGCAGTACCAGCAGTCCGGCGATCAGAACATCCAGGCGATCGACGTGAACTCGGCGAGCCTGCATCTCGCGCAGGACCTGTCGCCGCTGTCGCCCGCCTGGGCGGCCGCCCGCCAGGCGCAGGCCCGAGCCGAGGCCGCGCGCTGGGCGGGCGTGAGCACCCGGGCGGACGTCCTGTGGAGCGTCAAGACGCTCTACTTCTCGATCCTGCGCGACCAGGACGTCCTCGCCGCCCTCGACCGCATGAGCTCGGAACTGAAGCTCCTGCGCGATCAGGTCCTGCCGCGCTACACCGTGGGACAGGCGCCTCCCTTCGACCTGGCGAAGGTCCGCCAGTCCCTCGACGCCCTCGACCGGAGCCGCGACGCCGCGCGCGATTCCCTCGAGACGGAGAAGGCCGCGCTCGCCTTCGCCGTCGGCCTGGATTCGGCCACCTGGACGCCGGCGCCGCTCAAGTCCCTGCCGCCGCTTCCCGGCGAGGCCGCCTCGTTCGACCCCGCGTCGAGCCCCGCGGCGCGGGCGGCCGCGGCGCGGGCGCGCGCGGCCGAACTCGGCCTGACGGCCGCCGAACGGCGGCGCTATCCCGACGTGACCGGCTCCTTCGACTACGGCTGGGCGGGCGTGGACTCGCCCTTCAAGTCCTCGGTTAACTCGCCGGACAACTCCCTGGCCAGCCCGACGGTCCTGGGCTGGAACGTCGCGGTCGCCGCGAGCCTGCCGCTGTGGAACTGGGGGGCGCTCTCGGCGGACATCGCCGGCAAGCGCGCCGGGGCCGCGGCGGCGCGGCAGAGGCGGCGGCGGTCCGTCCAGGAGGCGTCGGTGAGCCTGCTGGCGCTGAGGCTCGCCGCGAGCTCCGATCGCGCCGACTACGAGCGCCAGAGGGATTTCCTGCCGACGATCCGGGCGGCCGCCGAGGCGTCGGTCGGCCGCTATCGACGCGGCGCCGTCGGCATCCTCGAGGTCTCCGACGCCCTCGACGCCTGGCTGGGAGCCATGACCGCCGAGCGGACCGACTATTACGCCTATCTGGCCGACCTCGCCGGGATCGAGCGCGTCATGGGGAAGGACTCCGTCCGGTATGAATAAGGCGGCGCTCCCGCTCCTGGCGGCGGCTCTCTCCGGCCTGGCGGCCTGCGGCGGACGGCGCCCGGCCGTCTTGAAGGACCCCGCGTCCTCCATCCGGACCGCGGCCGTCGAGCGGCGCGACCTGACGGACTTCGTCCCCGCCTACGGGATCGTGGTCGACGGTCCGAACGGGCCCGAGCTCGAGGCGAACGTGGAGGCCGCCGACGCTCCGCGCGTCCGCGCCGGGGAGGACGCGACCGCGTACGTCGCCGAGGACGGGCGCGACGTCCCTGCGCCTTGCCGGGTCCGGAGGATCCTGCGCGGCGCCAGCGCCGAGACCGGCGGGGCGATCGCCTGGCTCGCCTTCTCGCGCCCCACGGACGTCCCGCTCCGGAGCTTCCTCTACGCCCACATCCGCACGGGCGAGAAGCGGGGGGTCCTGACCGTCCCGCTGAGCGCGCTGTACGTGCGCGCGGGGCGCGAGTACGCCGTCGTCGCGAGCACGGGGGCGACCGGCGTCTCGTACGCGCCGCGGCGCGTCGAGACGGGGCTCGTCGCGGGCGGGACGGCCGAGATCGTCAGCGGCCTTTCGCCCTTCGACCGCGTGGTCGTCGCGGGCGGCCTCGGCTTCGTTTACGCCGACTTCAAAGCCGCAGGAGGAGACTGATGTTCCGCGAGCGGCTGACGCGCCTGCTGTCCGAGCCGGTGCTGGTCTTCGTCGCGCTGGTCCTGCTCGCCTGTCTCGGCGCGTTCTCTCTTTCGGGCCTGCAGGTCGGTTTGTTCCCGCCGCTCAATTTCCCCGTCCTCAGCATCGTGACGGAGGCCCCCGGCTACTCCTCGCTCGAGATGGAGCGCCAGGTCGTCTTCCCGCTGGAGAGCGCGATCAGCGGCGTCCTGGGCGTCACGCGCGTGCGCTCCGTCATCGCGACGGGCATCTCGGACACCTCGGCCGAGTTCGCGTGGGGCACGAACATGCTCGCCGCCCGCCAGCTCGTCGAGGAGGCCCTGGCCCAGGCGCGCGGACAGCTCCCGCCCGAGGCCGAGCCGTCCATCGAGAACCTGGCGGCCAGCCTGGGCCTCATCGAGGAGTACAGCCTCAAGGGCAAGGGCGGCGGCGATCTCGCGAAGCTCCGCGACATGGCGCAGTACCAGCTCAAGCCCAAGCTCCAGGGCATCCTCGGCGTCTACAAGATCGTCGTCATGGCCGGGCGCGTGAAGGAGATCTCGGTCGATCCGAACCCCTTCGCGATGATCAAGTACGGAGTGACCCTCGAGGACCTGGCCTCCGCCCTCCAGGAGAACAACATCCTGGCCTCCCCGGGCCTCGTCAACCGCGGCTCGCAGGAGTTCGTCCTGTACGCCAACGGCCAGCTCTCCGACCCCGCCGAGGTCGGCGACGTCGTGATCGCGGTCAAGAACGGCCTGCCCGTGCGCCTGCGCGACGTGGCCAAGGTCTCCTCCGGCTACCAGGTCCAGCGCGAGGACGCCTCGGAGGACGGAGAGCCGGCGGTCCTCGTCGCCGTCTACAAGCAGCCCCAGTTCGGCACCGTCGACATCGCCGAGAAGGTCTCCGCCCGCATCGCCGAGTTCCGCGCGGGCCTGCCGAAGGGCTACACGATCCACAACTTCTACGACCAGGCCCAGCTCGTCTCGGACTCGATCGGCAGCGTCAAGGAGAGCGTCGAGATCGGCGCGCTGTTCGTCGTCCTCGTCCTCGCGCTGTTCCTGCGCAACTGGCGCCTGACGCTGATCGCCGCCGTGGGCATCCCGGTCTCTCTGCTGGCGGCGCTGATCCTGATGCGGGCCTTCCACATCGGGGTCAACATCATGTCCCTCGGAGGGCTGGCCGTCGGGAGCGGGATCATCGTCGACAACGTGATCATCGTCCTGGAGAACATCTACCGCTTCTTCTCGACCCCGGAGCTCTCGCGCGGCAAGGCCGCGGCCGAGGTCGTCGTGGACGCGACCGACGAGGTGCTGATGCCCGTCTTCGCCTCCACGATGACGAACATCGCGATCTTCGCGCCGATGGTGCTCATCGCGGGCTTCGCGGGCCGCCTCTTCCAGCCCGTCGCGATCACGATCACCTTCGCCCTGCTGGCCTCCCTCGTCGTGGCCCTGACCGTCACTCCGGTCCTCTACCTGCGCTTCGCCGCCGCCTCCAAGCATTCCGCCGAAGGGCACCGGGGCGGCGGGCCGGGGGAGCGCTTCTACCTGCCGCTCCTGCGGCGCGTGCTGGCCCGTCCCTGGGCGGTCCTCGGCCTGGGCGCGCTTCTCGTGGCGGCGTCCTATTTCGCCTTCCAGCGGCTGGACCTGGCCTTCCTTCCCGACCTCGACGAGGGGGCGGTCCTCGTGAGCACCGATCTGCCTCCCGGCACCTCGCTGGCCGAGTCGCGGCGCGAGAACGGACTCGTCGAAAGCTGGCTGCGGACGATGCCCGACGTCCTCACGGTCGTGCGCCACACCGGCCACGCCGCCGGGACCCTGGACGTCGACAGCGTCAACCACAGCGACATCATGGTCAAGCTCGCGCCCAAGAGCGAGCGCGCGATGCCCTTGAACGACTTCCTCGACGCGCTGGCCGCCAAGACCGCGTCCCTGCCCAACATGCAGGTCGACTACCTGATGCCCTTGGCGGACAAGATCAACGACGCCCTGGGCGGCATCCCGTTCGACCTCGGCGTCGACCTCTACGGCCCGGACCTCGGGGAACTGCGGACCCTGTCCGGCCGGCTCGTCGAGTCCCTGCAGAAGATCCCGGGCGTCGCGGAGGTCCGGCCGCCGCAGGACATCCCGATCCCGGCGCTGCAGATCAAGATCCGCAAGCGGGAGGCGGGGCGCCTGGGCATCTCGACCCGGGACATCTTCGACCTCCTGAAGGCCTACTCCCTCGGTCTGACGGCGACCCGCGTCCAGCAGGTCTTCAAGTCCATCGGGGTCGTCCTCCACCTCCATCCCGCCGACCGCGACATGGACCTGGAGGCCCTGCGCAGCCTGCCCCTGCGCACCGCGGGCGGCAACACCGTCCCTCTCGAACAGGTCGCCGACGTCGGCTTCTCCGCGATCCCCAACAACATCCTGCACGACCACCAGAGCCGGAAGGTCACGGTCGCCGCGAACGTCCGCGGGCGCAACATCAAGGCGGTGGCCGCCGACGCGGCCGCGGCCGTGCGCGCCCTGCATCTGCCGCCCGGCTATTCGTGGGGCTTCTCCGGCAAGTACCGCTCCGAGAGCAGCGCCGCCAAGAACATGGAGCTGGTCTTCCTGCTCGCGGTGGGCGCGGTCGCGCTCCTGCTCTGGCTCGAGTTCCGCTCCTGGATCCAGACCGGGCTGATCCTGCTGACGATCCCGCTGGCGGCCGTCGGCGCCTTCTTCAGCCTGTGGGCCGTCCGCGAGACGCTCAACGTCTCCTCGATGCTGGGCATCGTCCTGCTGGTCGGCATCGTCGTGCGCAACGGGATCCTGCTGGTCGACTACGCGAACCTGGACCTCGCGGCCGGGACCCCGCTGCGCGAGGCGGTGGAGACGGCGGCGCTCAAGCGCGCGCGCCCGATCCTGATGACGGCGACGGTCATGATGCTCGGCCTCCTGCCGGTCGCCTTCGGCTGGGGCACGGGCTCCGAGCTTCTGCGGCCGCTCGGCGTGGCCGTGATGGGCGGCATCCTGACCTCGACCGCGCTGACCCTGCTGATCCTTCCCGCGGCGATGGTCGTCTTCATGCGCCCGCCGTCGAAAAAAGAGCGCGGCGCCTAGCGGGGCCGGACGGGAGGACGGCGCTCTCGTCAGGCGGCGGGCAGGCGCAGGACGAAGAGCGCGCCCTCGCCGGGGCGGCTCTCGGCCGCGACGCCGCCGCCGTGCGCCTCGGCGACGGCCTTGACCAGGCTCAAGCCGAGGCCGAGGCCCCGCTCGGAGCGGCTGCGGTCGCCGCGGAAGAGGCGGTCCCAGACGCGCGGCAGGTCCTCGGGCGCGATCCCCGGCCCGTCGTCGCGCACGCGGACGACGACCTCTCCGCCCTCGCGCGCGGCGCTCAAGCGGATCGCGCCGCCGCGCGTCCCGTACTTGACCGCGTTGTCGACGAGGTTGGCGACCGCGCGGCGCAGGCGCGCGCGGTCGGCGCGCAGGCTCAGGCCCGCCGGCGCGTCGGCCTCCAGGCGCAGGCCCTTCTCCTCGGCGGCGGGGCCGTAGAGCTCGACGGCGTCGGCCAGCAGGCTCCCGGCGTCCACGTCCTCGAGCTTCAGCGTCATCGCCCCGGCCTGGGCCTCGGAGACGTCCATCAGGCCGTCGAGCATCGCGAGGATCTCGTCGCATTCCTCGACGCCGTCGGCGAGGGCCTCGCGCATCTCCTCGGCGCCGCCCCCGCGCAGGGCGAGCTCGGCGCCGCCGCGCAGGCGCGTCAGCGGCGTGCGCAGGTCGTGGGCCGCGTCGTCGAGCGCGCCGCGCAGGGCCGCGACGAGGGAGGCGACCTTGTCGAGCATCCGGTTGAACAGCACGCCGAGCTCGTCGAGCTCGTCGCCGGTGCCGCGCGCGGCGACGCGCGAACCGAGGGCGCCGGACTCGATCGCGCGCATCGTCTCGATGAGCCCCCGCAGGGGGGCGAGCGCGCGCTCGGTCAGGACCAGCGCGCCCAGCAGGGCGAGCAGGGCCACCGGGACCAGCACGGCCGCGGCGACCCCGCGGAAGCGCTCGAGGACGTCCTCGCGCTCGCCGCCGCGCACGCCGACGGTCAGCGTCGAGCCGTCCGCGAGGCGCCGGGAGACGGACTCCGTCGGGGCGTCCTCGGCGCCGGCGGCCGGCTCGGCCAGGACCGTCCGCGCGCCGTCGGGCGCCGCGTAGCGGATGTCGGCGGAGCCCTTCGGCAGAATCCTCTGCGCGGCGGCCTCCGCGCGCAGTCCCGCCGTCCCGCGCGACGCGTAGGCCTCGGCGAGCTCGGCGAGCTCCGCGGCGGCGGCCGCGCGGTCGCGGCCGCGCAGGGAGGAGGCCAGCAGGGCGTACGCGCCGCCGAGCACGCCCGCGCCGACGGCCACCAGCAGGACCGCGAGCCAGGCGGCCAGGCGGAGGGCGACCGAGCGCCTCAGGCGCGCGAGCGGCTCAGTCGCCGGCCAGGACATAGCCGACGCCGCGCAGGGTCTTGATCGTCTCGCGCCCGCAGGCCCTGTCGAGCTTCGCGCGCAGGCGGTGGACGAGGACGTCGACGACGTTGCTGCCCGGGTCGAAGTCGTAGCCCCAGACGCTTTCGAGGATCATCGCCTTGGAGACCGGCTCGCCCGCGCGGCGCATCAGGCACTCGAGGAGCGCGAACTCGCGCGCCTGGAGCGGGATGCCGGCGCCGCCGCCGCGGACCTCGCGGGTCAGCAGGTTCAGCGTCAGCGGCCCCGCCTCCAGCCGCGTCGGGTCGGCGCCGCCGTCCGAGCGGCGGAGCAGCGCCTGCACGCGGGCCAGCAGCTCCGAGAACGAGAAGGGCTTCGACAGGTAGTCGTCGCCGCCGGCCTGCAGGCCGCGCACGCGCTCGTCGACCGAGCGCCGCGCGCTCAGGATCAGCACCGGCAGGCGCACGCCGCGCCGCCGCAGGGCCCCGATCAGGGCCAGGCCGTCGAGTCCGGGGAGCATCACGTCGACGACCGCGGCCGCGTAGGCGCCGCCGAGGGCCATCTCCAGCCCCTCGTCGCCGCCGCGCGCGCGATCGACGACGAAGCCGGCCTGGGCCAGGCCCTTCGCGACGAACGAGGCGATCTTGTCGTCGTCCTCGACGACCAGCAATTTCATCGACGTCCTCCTGCGGGCATTATAGGATTTTGCGCGCGGGGGCCCGCGAGCAGGCGGGCCAGCTCCGCGCCGGAGGAGACGGCCAGACGGCCGGGCGCGACGCGGCGCTCGGGGTCGACGACCAGCACGCGCGGCAGGCGGGCGATCAGGCCCGGGGGTGCCACGGCCGGATAGCCGGGGAGCGCGCCCCAGTCGAGGGCGGGGGAGCTCCCGTCGGCCAGGAAGTTCGGGAGCTCGCGCAGGTAGTGGTAGCGCAGAGACGGGTAGTAGAACGGGTCGAGGTGGACGACGACGTCGCCGGGTCGGGCGGCGCGGCGCAGGGCCGCGGCCAGCGCCGCGAGGCGCGCGTCGACGCGCAGGGTCGCGTATTCGTAGCCGAACGTCCCCGCGCCGAGGACCGCGAAGAGGGCGGCCGCCGCGGCCGCGCGTCCCGCGCCGCGCAGGGAGCGCACGGAGAGCGCCGCCAGCAGGTAGGCGGGCAGGGACAGGAAGACGAAGTAGCGCGGCTGGGTCAGCGGCCGGCCGAAGACGCGCTCGGCCAGCGCCGCGGCGGCCAGCGGCAGGAGGACCTGGGACAGTCCCAGCGCGCGCACGCGGCGCTCCGCGGGGGAGAGGCGGCCCAGGAACGGGACCAGGACGACCAGGGCCAGCGCCGACGCGCCGGCCGCGCGCAGCGGCCCGCCCCAGACCAGCGCGAGCAGGGACACGTCGCAGAAGAGCGTCCCGAACAGATCCAGCAGGGCCTTCGGGCCGAAGGGCGCGGTCAGCACCGGGTGGGCGGAGTAGATCGCGAGCTGGGCGCGCAAGGACGCCAGCCAAGGCGCGAAGGCCGCGGCCCACAGGAGCGCCGTCGCCAGCCAGGGCGCGAGCGCGCGGGGCTCGCGGCGGCGGCGCCAGGCGGCGTCGGCGAGCTGGGAGCACAGCAGGAGCGCGTAGTAGTAGTGCGTGTAGAGGCCGAGGATCCCGACGCCGGCGTAGAGCGCGCCGCGCCGCGCCGACCAGCGCTCGCGCAGGAGGACGAAGAGGTCGAGCTGGACCGCGGCCAGCAGGAGGAAGAGCGCGTAGGGCCGCCCGCTCTGCGCGAGGTCGAGCCAGTACGAGGACAGGGCCGCGACCGCCAGGGCCGGGAGGGCGAGCTCCGGCGACAGGCGGCGGACGGTGCGCCAGAAGACGGCCAGGGCGGCCGCGCCGCACAAGAGCGAGAACGAGCGCAGGCCGAGGACCGGGTCCGCGAAGGCCTTCAGCCAGAAATGCATCAGCAGGTAGTGCAGCGGCGGCAGCATCCCGTCGCCGCGCGACAGGCGGACCAGGTCCGACAGCGGCGCGCGCGCGACGGCCAGCGTCACCGCCTCGTCGAACCACAGCGAGCGCCGCGTCAGCAGCCAGGCGCGCAGGAGGACGCCGGCGGCGAAGAGGGCCGCCTCCGCGGGCCGCTCGGCGGCGAGGCGGCGCAGGCGCGCGGCGAGGGCGGTCACCGGGACATTCTCGCCGACGCGGAGGCGGGCGTCAAGCGCCAGTTTGATATCATCGCCGCATGAACATGCTTCGGGACATCGGCCGCGAGTTCAAGGAGTTCGCGCTCAAGGGCAACGTCGTCGACATGGCCGTCGGCGTCGTCATCGGCGCCGCCTTCGGCAAGATCGTCACCTCGTTCCTCAACGACGTGCTGATGCCGCCGCTGGGACTGCTGACCGGCAGCGTCAGCTTCGCCGATCACACGCTGGTCCTGAAGGCGGCCGCGGACAAGGCGCCGGCCGTCGCGATCCGCTACGGGGCCTTCCTGACCGCGGTCATCGACTTCGCGATCGTCGCGGCCGCGACGTTCCTGCTGGTCAAGGCGATGAACGGCCTGCGCCTGGAGAAGGCCGCGCCGCCGCCGCCCGAGCGCCTGTGCCCGGAGTGCCGGATGGCGGTCCCGACCCAGGCGACCCGCTGCGGGCACTGCGCCCAGCCCTTGGCGGCGTCCTGAGCGTCCTGCTGTCGGCGCTCTCCCTGGCGGCGAGCGCCGCGCTGTGGGCCTGCCTGGGCGCCTCGCGGCGGCAATTCCGCGGGGCGGCGCCCGGGCCCTGCGCCCTGCCGATGACGATGATCAAGCCGGTCAAGGGGCTCGACGACGAGTTCGAGGCGGGGCTGGAGTCCCTGGTCGCGTCCGACCCGCTGAAGGTCCTGCAGACGATCGTCGCGTTCGAGAGCGAGGACGACCCGGCCGTCCCGGTCGCGCGCGCCTTCGCGGCCGCGCACCCGGACCGCGACGTGACGGTCGCGATCGTCGGCCCGTCGGGGCCGCGGATGGGCAAGATCCACAACATGATCGAGGCCCTGCCGCTGGCCGAGCGCCGCTTCGTGCTGTTCTCCGACGCCGACGTGCGCGCGACGCCCGCCCTGCTGGCGGAGTCCGCGCGCGCCTTCTCCGCCGGCGCCGACGCGGTCTACGCGATGCCCTACCACGCGGACGCGGCCGGCCTGGGCGGCTGGATCTTCCAGGTCGCCTTCAACCACGCGTTCTGCCTGCCGGTCGCGCTGTCCTACCGCCTCGGCCGATTGCGCTCCTTCGCCGGGGCGTGGATGGGCTATACGAAGGAGGCGCTGGAGCGCGTCGGCGGCCTGTCGCCCTTCGCGAACGTCATCGCCGAGGATTTCTCGCTGGGCCTGGCCGCCGCGCGCGCGGGCCTGCGCCAGGAGCTCCTGCGCGAGCCGGTCCGCGTCTCGGAGACGGGCACGTCGCCCGGGGAGGCCTTCGCGCACGTCGCGAAGTGGGCGTCGGTCATCTTCTGGAGCTGGCCGGCGCCGGTCCTGCTGGCGCCCTGGGCGAGCCCCGTCCTGCTCGCGCTGGCGGCGCTGGCCTGGGCGGCGGCGCGGGGAGGCCCGCTCGCGCCGGCGCTCGCCGCGCTC
>JAGWRY010000118.1 GCA_028869495.1 Elusimicrobiota bacterium
GCCGCGGCCGGCGGCGGCGCCGGAGGCGGGGGAGGCGGCGGCTTGGGCGGCGCGGCGACGATCGGCGAGGCGGGCAGGGCGACGCGGCGGGCGCGGACGAACTCCTCGACGTTGGCCGAGATGTGGCGCACGCCGCGCTCGCGCAGGAAGTCGGCGGCGTCGGTGCGGTACGCGCGGTTCGGGGGCGTGGCGGCGAGCTCGCAGAGGGCCGCGTACTCGTAGAGGCGGCAGTCGGGCTTGAAGGTGACGCTCTGCAGGGCGTGCGCGCGGAACGCGATCGCGAGGACCTCGTAGGCGCGCGCGGAGTCCTCGACGACGCGCTCGTTGGCGAGCCAGCGCCCGGCCGTCAGGCTGAACGTCGCCTCCTCCCAGCCGGTCTCCGCGAAGATCTCGTGCAGGAGGTGCCAGGACTCCTGCTGGGCCGACGTCGGCACCGGGTGGCCGGCGTTGTAGAGCGACAGGAGCTTCACCGTCTGCCCGAACGACTTCAGGAACGCGCGGCACAGCTCGAGCGCGCGCGCCGGGGACGCCGCGGATCTCTCGCTCATGGGACCTCCCCCAGCAGGGCGAAGCCCTGCTCGATCAAGGGGTCGCCGGGGCGCAGGAGGCGGGCCTTGCCCAGCAGCGCCAGGGCCTCGGCGCGCCGGCCCTTGCGGTCGAGGGCCAGCGCGACGTCGTAGTAGGCCTGCAGGCAGCGCGGGTTCGCGCGCAGGGCCTTCCTCAGCTCGTGCAGGGCCTCGTCGAGGCGCCCGCGCTCGATCAGCGAGGCGCCGAGGTCGAGGTGCCCGATCACGAGGTCCGGAGCGGCCTCGAGCGCGCGGCGCAGGGCCGGGTCGTCGGGGTCGTAGCCCTCGGCGCGCCACAGCTCGACGAGGCTTTCCGGGTCGTCGGGGTCCAGCTCGACGGCGCGGCGCGCCTCGCGCAGGCGGCGCTCCGCGTCGGCCTTCGCGCCGCGGCGCAGGGAGACCGCCATCGCGCGGTGCGCGGCGGCCAGCTCGGGAGCCAGGCGCAGGGTCATCGCCGCGTAGTCGTAGGCGAGGTCGTAGAGGCTCTGGTACTCGACGCGCCGCGTCTCGCGGCGGAAGCCGTGGCAGGAGTTCTCGCGGCGCAGGCCCCAGTACGAGTAGGTCTCGGAGAGCTCGGCGTAGGCCTCCGCGCGGTCCGGCGCGAGCTCGATCGCCTCGCGCAGGAGCGGCACGGCCTCCTCGAAGCCGGGCTGGTCGAACAGGCGCCGCCGCGCGCGCCCGGCCTCGACGAGTCCGCTCACCTGGACGGAGCGCTCGTCCTCGGGCCGGAGCGTCGCCGTCGCCTCTTTCTCGGGGTCCATGGTCATTCCGACAGGATGATGTCGAGAGCCTCGTCGACCGTCGTCTCGCCGGCCGCGACCGCGTCGAGCGCGGCCTCGCGCAGGCTCTTCATCCCCTCCGCCGCGGCCTGCTTCGCGATCCTGTCGACGCTCGCGTTCTCCAGGATCAAGGTCCGCATCTCGGGACTGCGGACCTCCATCGCCTCGAAGATCGGCATGCGCCCCGAGTAGCCGCTGCGCGCGCAGGACTGGCAGCCCTTGCCGGCGACGGCGCCGGCGAGGCGATCCTTCGCGTCCGCGCCGATCAGCCGCAGCATCTCCTCCGACGGCGGCGACGGGGCGCGGCAGCGGCGGCAGACGCGCCGCACGAGGCGCTGGGCGATGATCAGCTTCACGCTGTCGGCGACCAGGTACGGGGCCAGGCCCATGTGCGTCAGGCGCATCACGGTCGCCGGGGCCGAGTTCGTGTGCAGGGTGGACAGCACGAGGTGGCCGGTGATCGCGGCCTTGACCGCGATCTCGGCGGTCTCGACGTCGCGGATCTCGCCGACCAGCATGATGTCCGGATCCTGGCGCAGGAACGAGCGCAGGACGGACTCGAAGGTGACGCCGATGTGCGCGCGGATCTGCACCTGCGTGATGCCGGCCAGCTCGTACTCGACCGGGTCCTCGGCGGTCATGATGTTGACGTCGGGCTTGTTCAGCTGGCGCAGCATCGTGTAGAGCGTCGTGCTCTTGCCGCTGCCGGTCGGTCCGGTCACGAGCAGGAGGCCGTGCGGGGTCTCCAGCGACTTGCGCACGACCTGCAGGTCGCGCTCGGAGAACTTCAGCTCCTCGAGCGTCTCCTTCAGCTTCGCGCCGCCGAGGATGCGCAGGACGACCTTCTCGCCGTAGATCGACGGGATCGTGCTGACGCGGAACTCGATCTTCTTGCCCTTGATCACCGCGCGGACCTGTCCGTCCTGCGGGCGGCGGCGCTCGGTGATCGTCAGGTTCGACATGATCTTCACGCGCGCGGCGACCTGGGCCTGCAGGGCGATCGGCAGGCGGCAGAGCAGGCGCAGCGTGCCGTCCACGCGCACGCGCACGAA
>JAGWRY010000119.1 GCA_028869495.1 Elusimicrobiota bacterium
CCGGCGCGGGACGACGACCGCGGACGGGACCGCGAGGCCGCGGCGCAGGGCGGCGGCGTCGAAGAGCTGCTCCAGGCGCGCGGCCGAGGCCGGGCCGTCCGCCGGCAGGACCATGGCCAGCTGGGGGGCCCGGTCCGCCGGGCGGGGCTGCTGGGCGGCCGCGGGAGCCGCGGCCAGAGCCGCCAGGGCCCCCAGGGCGAAACGTCGGGTGGTCGGGTTGACGATGCGGGTATTATAGCACACGCCCCGGACGGCGCCTGGGCCCTTTGGCCCCCTCCCGCCCGCCCGCGGTCCCCCCGCATTTGATAGGATTGCCGCCCCATGAGCAGGATCCTGGTCGTCGGAGGCACCGGGCTGGTCGGCGCCGCCCTCGTGCGGGCCTGGTCGGCGCGCGGGGACGAGACCGTCAGCGCGGCCCGCCGCCCC
Source organism: Elusimicrobiota bacterium (assembly GCA_028869495.1). Classification (GTDB taxonomy): domain Bacteria; phylum Elusimicrobiota; class Elusimicrobia; order UBA1565; family UBA9628; genus GWA2-66-18. Next base: position 427 of record JAGWRY010000119.1, read on the forward strand.
GGCGGCCCCGGCCGGACCCTCCGCCTCGACCTGACCGACGCGGCCGCGGTCCGCAAGGCCGTCGCGGACCTGCGTCCGGCGATCGTCGCGGTCCCGGCGGCCAACCCGCACGTCGACTACTGCCAGGCCCACCCGGAGGAGACGCGGGCCGTCAACGTCGCCGGGCCTTTGAACGCCGCCCGGGCGGCGCGCGCCGCCGGCGCCCGGACGGTCTTCTTCTCCTCCGACTACGTGTTCGACGGCGTCCGCGGCGCTTATACAGAGGAAGACGCCCCGAACCCGCTCAACGAGTACGGCCGCCAAAAGGCGGAGGCCGAGGCGGGGGTCCTGGCCGCCGACCCGCGCGCGCTCGTGATCCGGACCTCGGGCGTCTACGGCTGGCAGGAGGAGCCGAAGAACTTCGTCCTGCAGGTCCGCGTCCGCCTGGCGGCCGGCGAGACGCTCCGCGTCGCCAGCGACCTTCTCTACAACCCGACCTGGGCGGAGAACCTCGCCGAGGTCGTCGTCGCGCTGGCGGCGGCCGGCTCGGCGGGGATCTTCCACGTCGCCGGCCCGGAGACGCTCGCGCGCAGCGAGTTCGCCGTCCGCATCGCGCGGGCGTTCGGCCTGGACCCGGCCCTCCTCGAGGCCGTGCCCGCCGCCGCGTTCGGTTCCGCGACGCCGCGCCCGAAGGAGAGCGGCCTGCGGACCGATAAGGTCCGCGCCGCGGTCGCCGTCCCCCTCATCGGGGTCGACGAGGGCCTGCGGCGCATGAGGGCGCTGGAATCGGAGCCGCGGATTTGATAGTATTTTCCGTCGCCCATCACTCGGAGGATAAAGTCCGCTCATGATCAACGTTTCGATGAAGTCCATGCTGGAGGCCGGGGTCCACTTCGGCCACCAGACCCGCCGCTGGAACCCCAAGATGTCGCGCTTCATCTTCGGAGAGCGCAACAGCATCCACATCATCGATCTCCAGAAGACCGTCAAGGAGATCAAGAAGGTCGGCCAGTGGGTCCGCGACGAGTCGGCGAGCGGCAAGAAGTTCCTCTTCGTCGGCACGAAGAAACAGGCGCAGGAGATCCTCCGCGCCGAGGCGGAGCGCTGCGGCGCGTCCTACGTCTCCGAGAAATGGCTCGGCGGCACGCTGACCAACTTCGGCACCCTGCGCAAGTCGGTCAAGCGCCTCGAGGAGCTCGAGAAGTGGCAGACCGACGGGATCTTCTCGGTCCTGCCGAAGAAGGAAGTCTCCCGCCTGAACAAGGAGATGGCCAAGCTCCGCAAGAACCTCTCGGGTCTGCGCGGCCTCGACTCCCTGCCGGACGCGATGTTCATCATCGACCCGGTCGAGGAGGACCTCGCGGTGCAGGAGGCGCGCAAGCTGAACATCCCGATCGTCGCGGTCTGCGACACCGACTGCGACCCGGACCTGATCGACCATCCGATTCCGGGCAACGACGACGCCGCGCGCTCGATCAAGCTCTTCTGCGGGCTGATCGCGGACGCGATCGTCGAGGGCAAGACCGCCTTCGAGGCAGCCCAGCAGAACCAGACCGTCGCCGGGGCCGAGGCCGAGATGATGGCGGCCGGGGTCCAGCCCGAGGCCGCCGCCGAGGCCGTCGAGGCGGAGCAGCCGGCCGCGCCGCAGGAGGCCTGAGCATGCCGACCGCCGACGCGACCCAGCTGATCAAGGAGCTCCGCGAGAAGACCGGCGCGGGGATGATGGACTGCAAGAAGGCTCTGGACGAGGCCAAGGGCGATCTCCAGGCCGCGATCACGATCCTCCGCAAGAAGGGCATGGCCGACGCGGCGAAGAAGTCCGCGCGCGCCACGAAGGAAGGCGCGGTGGCCTTCATGACCGACGGCAGGACCGGCGCGATCGTCGAGATCAACTGCGAGACGGACTTCGTCGCGAAGGGCTCCGATTTCCAGGCGATGGTCAAGGGCCTGGTCGCGAAGGCCGCGGCCGGCCAGCTCGCCTCCGTCGAGGCCGCCAACGAGGAGATCGTCAAGCCGATGGTCGGCAAGCTGGGCGAGAACATGGCCCTGCGCCGCTTCGACCGCTTCGCGCTGAAGGGGCCGGGCCTGATCGCCGGCTACGCTCACCAGACCGACCCGGCGGTGCCCGCCAAGCGCGGCGCGCTGATCGAACTGTCCGCCCCCGCGGCGGCGGCCTCCTCCCCGGACCTCGCGGACCTCGCGAAGGCCCTGCTGCTGCAGATCGTCGGCGCGTCCGCGAAGTACCTGAACCGGGAGGAGATCCCGGCCGCCGACATCGAGAAGGAGAAGGAGATCCACACGGAGGTCCTCCGCAAGGAGGGCAAGCCCGAGGACAAGATCGCCAAGATCGTCGAGGGCAAGATCAACAAGCTGTTCTTCCAGACCTGGGTCCTCCTCGATCAGATCTCCCAGCAGGACAACAAGACCCCGATCCGCGACCTCGTGAAGGCGGCCGGCGCCAAGCTCGGCGGCGAGGTCAAGATCGTCCGCTTCGCGCGGTACCAGCTCGGCGAGTAGGCGGCCATGGCCGCCGCCAAGACGTACGCGCGGGTCCTGCTGAAGCTCTCGGGCGAGTCCCTGTGCGGCGAGGGCGAGCGGGGCGTGCGCCCCGAGGCCCTGTCCTCGATCGTCGCCGAGATCAAGACCGCCGTCCAGCAGGGCGTGCAGATGGGCGTCGTCGTCGGCGGCGGCAACATCTGGCGCGGCCAGCAGGACCGCGGCGAGGCGATCGGCCGGGTCACGGCCGACTACATGGGGATGCTGGCGACGCTGATGAACGCGCTCGCCCTCCAGGACGCGCTCGAGAAGCTGGGCGTGCCGACGCGCGTGCAGAGCGCCGTCGAGATCAACAAGCTCTCCGAGCCCTACATCCGCCGCCGCGCGATCCGCCACCTCGAGAAGGGGCGCGTCGTGATCTTCGCCGGCGGGACCGGCAACCCGTACTTCACGACCGACACCGCGGCCGCGCTGCGCGCCGTCGAGATCGAGGCCGAGGTCCTGCTGAAGGCCACGAAGGTCGACGGCGTCTACACCGCCGATCCGAAGAAGGACAAGACCGCCAAGAAGTTCGACCGGCTGACGTTCATGGAGAGCATCCAGCGCCGCCTGAAGGTGATGGACGCGACCGCGCTGACGCTCTGCCTCGAGAACCGCCTGCCGGTCGTCGTGTTCGACCTCGCCGTCGCCGGCAACATCGCGCGCGCGGTGGCCGGGAAGAAGGTCGGGACTTTGATCGCCACGGAGTGAGAACATGTCCGCCAACGAAGCCGCCGCCGCCGTGATCTCGAAGATGGAGGACGCGATGAAGGAGCGCCTCGGCCGCCTGGCCAAGGACCTCTCCGTCCTGCGCACCGGCCGCGCGAACCCGATGCTGCTCGAGTCCGTCAAGGTCGAGGCCTACGGCTCGCTGGTCCCCCTCAAGCAGGTCGCCGCGGTCTCGGTGCCCGAGGCGCGCACGATCGAGATCCGTCCGTGGGACCCGTCCACCCTGCAGGAGATCGAGAAGGCCCTGCAGAAGGCCGACCTCGGCGCGATGCCGCAGAACGACGGCAAACTGATCCGCCTCTCCCTGCCGATGATGACCGAGGAGCGCCGCAAGGACATGGTCAAGGTCCTCAAGAAGATGGGCGAGGAGTTCCGCGTCGGCGTGCGCACCGAGCGCCAGGACGCGCAGAACAAGCTCAAGAAGTCCTTCCAGGCCAAGGAGATCACCGAGGACGACCTGCGCGGCCTCGAGGGCCGCGTGCAGAAGATCACCGACTCCTTCACCGCGCAGATCGACGCCCAGGTCGCCGCGAAGGAGAAGGAAATCCTGACGGTCTGACGGTGCCGCCCGAGCCCCCCCGCATCCCTCGACACGTCGCCGTCATCATGGACGGCAACGGGCGCTGGGCGGCGGCGCGGGGCCTGCCCCGGATCGCGGGCCACAAGGCCGGCGTCGAGTCGGTCCGTCGGATCGTGCGCGCGGCCGGCGAACTCGGCGTCGAGGCGCTGACCCTCTACTCGTTCTCGACCGAGAACTGGCTGCGTCCCGCCGAGGAGGTCGGCGAGCTGATGCGCCTGCTGTCCTGGGCGCTCGACAAGGAGACCCTCGAGCTCGACAAGAACCGGGTGCGCCTGGGCGCGATCGGCCGCCTGGAGGCCCTGCCCGCGGCGGTGCGCGATCATCTCGCCAAGTCGATCGAACGCCTGAAGGGAAACGCCGGCCTGCGCCTGACGCTGGCGCTCAACTACGGCGGCCGCCAGGAGATCGTCGACGCGGCCAACAAGGCCTTGGCCGCCGGAGCGAAGACCCTCGACGAGGACGCGCTCTCCCGCCATCTGTACACGGCGGGCCTGCCCGACCTCGACCTCGTGATCCGCACCTCGGGCGAGATGCGCCTGTCGAACTTCCTGCTCTGGCAGGCGGCCTACGCGGAGCTCCACGTGACCCCGGTCCTGTGGCCGGACTTCCGCAAGGAGCATCTCCAGGCCGCGCTCGCCGACTATGCGGGCCGCGACCGCCGCTTCGGCGGCCTCTCGCCGAAGGCCTAGACCGCGAGCAGGGCGGCGTAGAGCGCCAGCGCCGCCAGCGACAGCGCCGCGCCGGCCGCCCTCAGCGGCGGCGCGAAGCTCAGGTCGATGCGCCGCGCGCCGGCGGGCAGGGGCACGCCGAGGAAGCCGGCGTCGACGCGGACCGGGACGACGCGCGCGCCGTCGACGCGCGCGGACCAGCCCGCGTCGTAGGGGATCGACAGGAAGAGCAGGCGCGCCGCGGCGGCCGGCGCGACGGCCGCGGCGAGGGCGTTCTCCGAGAAGGAGGTCAGGACCGGAGCCCCGGCGCGGCGCGCCCGCGCGCAGGCG
>JAGWRY010000120.1 GCA_028869495.1 Elusimicrobiota bacterium
CGCCGAAGCCACCGGTCCCGGCCGCCGGCGCGGCGCCCGCCGGGGCGGCGCCGACCGCGGCCGCGAGCGTGCCGGCGCAGGACGCGTCCACCTCGACGTCCACGGTCGTCCTTCCCCGCGACCCGATGCTCTCTCCGTACGACGTCCTGCGCATGCGCGAGCGCGAGGCGGAGAAGCAGGCCGAGGAGGAGCGCCTGAAGCAGGCGGCCTGGGAGGCCGCGCACCGCCGCAGGGCCGTCCATCGGGCCCCCAAGGAGCCGCCGATCGAGGACTCCGTCGAGCTCCAAGGCATCGTCGCGCGCCCCGACGGGCGGAACATGGCCATCGTCAACGGCTCGACCTACAGCGAGGGGGACTCGTTCGCGGTCGATGGCCGCTCCGCCCGCGTGAAGGTCCTCCGGATCACCTCGTCGACCGTGTTCTTCGAGTACAAGAAGCACCGCTTCAAGATGTCGGTCAGCGCCGATTAGAGCATGCAGGGAGGCACCATGATCGTCAACCGCCAAGGACATCGCTTCCGCGCCGGACGCGCGGCCGGCGCCGTTCTCCTGTCCGTCAGCCTGATCCTGGACGGCGCGCCCGCCTTCGCCCAGCGCCGCCGCGGCGAGCCGGTGGCCAACCCCGACTTCCAGAGCTCGCTGAACTCCTCGGCGGGCGCCTCCGGCGGCCCGATCGACCAGAGCGCGGCCGCGCCCGTCGCCGACGAGCCCGCGCCCGAGCCCCGCAGCGTGCAGAGCGTGCAGATCGGCGCCGCGACGGCCGCGCAGGCTCAGCAGCCCGTCTCGGCCGACCCGCTCGACACGCGCGTGACCGTCCGCGTGAAGGGCGCGCCGCTGGCGACCTTCCTCGACACGATCGCCGCGCAGGCGAAGGTGAACTTCATCATCACCGAGGGACTGGAGCAGAAGCGCGTCACGGCGTTCCTCCAGAACGTGAAGGTGCGCGAGGCCCTACAGGTCCTGCTCGAGATCAAGGGCCTGACCTACCAGCAGATCGGCAACAGCAACACCTACGTCGTCACCCAGCGCTCGAAGCAGGCGCAGAACCTGATCACGCGCATCTACACGCTGAACTACATCCCGCTGATCCCGCTGTCGACGAGCGACTCCCCGGACGCCAAGGGCCCGGGCGGCGGGGGGGGCGGCGGGGGCGGCGGGGGCGGAAACGGCAAGCCCAAACCCTGCGAGTCCCAGAACAAGGACATCTCGATCGCGCGCATCATCTGCTCGGTCCTGACCCAGTCCGGCAACATCGAGATCGACTCGCGCACGAACTCCCTGATCGTAACCGACATCCCGGAGGTCTTCCCGCAGGTCGAGCAGATCATCGCCGAACTGGACCGCAAGGCCCAGCAGGTGATGATCGAGGCGCAGATCGTGGAGATCGACTCGACGCGCACGCGCAACCTCGGCTTCGAGTGGGGCGGGGCGAACGGCGAGCTGGGGACCTTCACCGGCGGCGAGCGCGACACCTCCTTCCCTCTGAACCTGCCGACGAACCTCAACAACGCGCACTTCTTCGACCCCCTGGAGCCGGGCACCGGCATCATCAGCACGATCGGCAGCGGCGGCTCGTCGTCGTCCTCGTCGAGCAGCTCCTCCGGAGGGACCACCCTCACCGCGACGCAGGGGGGCTTCCTGAAGACGAGCGTGCTGGACTTGACGACGCTGAAGATCACCCTGCGCGCGCTGGTCCAGCGGGCGGAGGGGCGCTTCCTGGGCAAGCCGAAGATCCTGACGCTCAACAACAAGACCGCGACGATCGAGATCTCCGACAACCAGGCCGTCGCCATCGAAAGCAACATCACCGGCGGCCAGGGGACCTCGCAGGCGAGCACGACCCCGGAGCGCTACCAGACCGGCGTCGTCCTGAAGGTCACGCCGCAGATCAACCGCGACGGCTACATCACGATGCTGCTCTCGCCGTCGTTCACCGACGTCCAGCAGGCGGCGATCTCGACGGCCTCCAACCCGGTCTTCGACCCGATCACGCGCAAGGCCACGACGATGGTGCGCGTGAAGAACGGGCAGACGCTGGTGCTCGGCGGCCTCCTGCGCTCGACCGAGAACAAGGTCGTGCGCAAGGTGCCGTTCCTCGGCTACATCCCGATCGTCGAGTGGCTGTTCACCAGCACCCAGTACACGCGCATCAACACGGATCTCGTCATCTTCATCACTCCGACGATCGTCAGCGACTGAAGGGCCGCGCGCGGGCTCCCGGGGGCTTATAAGGGGAAGCGGGCCTTGACAAGGCCGGCGCCGAGGCTATACTTCAGTTAAAGGAGCGTAAAAGACCCTCTTATGTCCAATACGTTGCCCGAGATCCTGGTCAGCAGCGGCGTCCTCTCCGAAGACCAGCGCAGCAAGGCCGAGAAGGTCGCCGCGCAGACCAAGTGCGCGTTCGCGGAGGCCGTGGTCAAGCTCGGCTTCTCGAAGGAGGACGACATCGCGGTCGCGCTGTCGAAGCAGTACGGGATCCCGTACGCGTCGCGCGAGAACAAGATCCTGAAGGCCGAGAAAGGGCAGGGCCTCGAGAAGGTCGTCCCGGAGGCCTACGCCCGCGAGAACTTCCTCCTGCCCCTCTTCCAGGACGACACCCAGCTGGCCGTCGCGGTCTCGGACCCGACCAACGTCCTCCTGCTCGACAACCTGAAGCTCCTGACCGGTCTCGAGATCCAGCCGTTCATCGCGACGAAGACGCAGATCATCAAGGCGATCGACGAGTTCTACCTCGGCGGCAGCGTGATCGACCGCACGCTGGACTCGAACAAGGAGGAGGAGATCGAGGAGGCGACCTCCCTCGAGGACCAGCGCCTCAACCTCGACCAGATCACCGCCGACGCGCAGGGCGCCCAGGCCGTCGCGCTCGTCAACGCGGTCCTCAAGCAGGCGATCCAGGAGCGCGCGTCGGACATCCACATCGAAAAGTTCGACGAGCGCATCGGCATCCGCTTCCGCATCGACGGCGTGCTCTACGAGCGGACCCCGCCGCCGAAGCAGATGTTCAACGCGATCGTCTCGCGCCTGAAGATCTTGTCCAAGCTCGACATCGCCGAGCGGCGCCTGCCGCAGGACGGCCAGTTCTCGATCAAGGTCCAGAACCGGGTCATCGACCTGCGCGTGTCGATCTGCCCGTGCGTGTTCGGCGAGAAGGTCGTCATGCGCCTGCTCGACAAGGGCGCCGTGGACCTGGACATCAACAAGATCGGCCTCGAACCCAAGCAGCGCGACGACATCATCGAGGCCGCCAACAAGCCGCACGGCCTGTTCTTCATGACCGGCCCCACCGGCTCGGGCAAGACCACCACGCTCGGCGCGATCCTGAACACGATCAAGAGCCCCGACATCAACATCATGACCATCGAGGACCCGGTCGAGCTCAAGATCGAGGGCATCAACCAGGTGCAGGTGCGCTCGAACATCGGGCTGACCTTCGCCTCGGCGCTGCGCTCTTTCCTGCGCCAAGACCCGGACGTGATCCTGGTCGGAGAGGTCCGCGACCAAGAGACCGCGCAGACCTGCCTGCGCGCGGCGCTGACCGGCCACTTGGTGATCTCCACCCTGCACACGAACGACGCGCTCTC
>JAGWRY010000121.1 GCA_028869495.1 Elusimicrobiota bacterium
CGTACCTGCGCCAGCTGATGCAGGACCGCCTCCACCAGCCGTACCGCGCGCCGCTGGTCCCCGGCCTCTTCGACGCGATCGAGGCCGCCTACCGCGCGGGCGCGGCCGGGGCGGCGCCGCGCCCCTCGACGAGCGCGAAGACCGCCGTGCCCGAGCCCGACAGCGCCGCTCCGGCCGCGCCGGCGCGGTAGGCGGCCTCGATCGCGTCGTAGAGGCCGGGAACCAGGGGCGCGCGGTACGGCTGGTGGAGGCGGTCCTGCATCAGCTGGCGCAGGTACGTCGTGCGGGCGGTCGCGAGAGCCCGCGGCAGGAGCACCGCGCGCTGGAGGTTGAAGACCGCGTCGGCGAGCGTCACGCGCTTGGGCAGGACGCGCCGCGCCTTCGCGGTCGGCAGCTCGAGCTCCGGGACGCAGACGACGCCCGAGAACGACGGATGGATCTCGAGGCCCTGCACGCGCAGGTCGCCGTCGTGGTGCACGGAGGCGGTCAGGCCCCCGTGCACGCAGGGCGCGACGTTGTCCGGATGCCCCTCCATCGAGACGGCCAGGTCCTCGAGCTCGTCCTCGGAGCGGCGCAGGGTGCCGAACAGGTGCGCGCCGGCCCACAGCCCGGCGACGACCGCCGCGGCCGAGGAGCCCAGGCCGCGCGCGAGCGGGATGCGGTTCTTCGCCCGGAAGATCAGGCGCCCGGGCAGGCCGCGGGGCAGGATGCGGCGCGCGGCCTTGACGATGTAGTTCGTCTCGCCGCGCGGCAGGGTCTTGGCGCCCTCGCCCTCGATCTCGACGACCGCGGGGCCTTTCCCGTCGATCAGCTCGAGCGTCAGCTCGTTGCGCAGGTCCAGGGCCAGGCCCAGGCAGTCGAAGCCCGGGCCCAGGTTGCTCGTCGTCGCCGGCACCGACACCGTCACCGCCGCCAGAGTCTTCAAAGCCGTATCTCTCCTCCCGCCTTCACGCGGCGGATCTTCGTCTTGACCGTCTGCGCGATCCCCGGATCCTTCAGGCCGTGCCCGGTCAGCACGCAGACCGCGAGCCCGCGGGGCAGGCGCCCGGCGCGGGCGAGCTTGAGCAGGCCCGCGGCCGGAGCCGCGCTGGCCGGCTCGCAGAACACGCCCTCCGCGCGCGCCAGGAAGCGCTGCGCGGACAGGATCTCGGCGTCCGAGACCGCGCCGATCAGGCCGCGCGACTCGCGCGCGGCCGCGACGGCCCCGTCCCAGGAGACCGGCCGCCCGATGCGGATCGCGGTCGCGACGGTGCGCGGGTTCGCGACGGGGCGCCCGCGCACGAGAGGCGCGGCGCCGGCGGCCTCCCAGCCGAGCATCCGCGGCCGCACGCCCAGCTCGCGGTAGCCGCGCCAGTACGCGGTGATGTTGCCGGCGTTGCCGACCGGCAGGAAGTGCAGGTCGGGCGCGCGGCCGAGCTGTTCGACGACCTCGAAGGCGGCGGTCTTCTGCCCCTCGAGGCGGAACGGGTTCGACGAATTGACGAGCGCGAAGCCCGCGCGCCTCGCGGCCTCGACGGCCATCGCCAGCGCCTGGTCGAAGTTCCCGGCGACCTCGACGATCTCGGCGCCGTGCATGACCGCCTGCGCGAGCTTGCCCGCGGCGACCTTGCCCTTCGGCAGGAAGACGACGCAGCGCAGGCCCGCGCGCGCCGCGTAGGCCGCGGCGGAGGCCGAGGTGTTCCCGGTCGACGCGCACAGGACGCCCTTCGCGCCCTGCTCGACCGCCTTCGAGACCGCGAGCGTCATCCCCCGGTCCTTGAACGAGCCGGTCGGGTTGCAGCCCTCGAGCTTGAGCCAGACCGAGCCCGCGGGCCGCCGCGCGGCGGCGGCGAGCCGGTCGGCGCGGATCAGCGGGGTGGCCCCCTCGCCGAGGGTCACGACCGGGGTGCGCGGCCCGACGGGCAGGCGGCGGCGCCAGCGCTCGATGACGCCGCTCATGCGAGCATGCGCATCGCGCAGTGGCGGCGCGAGACGGCGGGGAGCGCGAGGATGCGGCGGCGCGCGCGCTCGAAGAGGGCGCGCGGGGAAGGGTGCGTCGTGATCGTGACCGAGGCCGCGCGGCCGCGCGCGGGCTCTTGATGGATCGAGGCGATCGAGACGCGCTCGCGGCCGAGGGCGCCCGCGACCGCGGCCAGCACGCCCGGGCGGTCGGCGGCCTCGACGCGCAGGTAGAAGGCGCTGACGGCTTCGTCGGGCGGGACGATCTCGAGGCGCCGCGGCGCCGGCCGCGGCGCGGGCAGACCGCCGAGGAGGTCGCGCGCGGTCACGAACAGGTCGGCCAGCACGGCCGAGGCCGTCGGAGCGGCGCCCGCGCCCTCGCCGGAGAAGAGCAGGTCGCCGGCCGACGCGGTGCGGATCAGCAGGGCATTGCGCTGGCGGCGCACGGAGGCCAGCGGGTGGTCGAGCGGGACCAGCGTCGGGAAGACCCCGGCCTCGGCGCGCGGGGCCGACGGCGGCCCCGACAGGCGCAGGGAGGCGACGAGGCGGACCGCGCGGCCCAGGCGTTCGCGCGCGAACGCGGCGTCGCGCGTCTCGACGGCGCGGATGCCGTCCACCGGGAACGAGCCCGGGGCCAGCCAGCCTCCGGTCGCCAGCCCGGTCAGGACGGTCAGCTTCTGCGCGGCGTCTCCGCCGGAGAGGTCCAGGCTCGGGTCCCTCTCGGCGAAGCCGAGGGCCTGCGCCTCCGCGAGCGCCGCCGCGGCGGAGAGGCCCTCCTCGCAGCGCGTCAGCACGTAGTTGGTCGTGCCGTTGAGGATCGCGTCGAGACCCAGGAGCCGGTCGCCGGACAGCGAGAGCTCCAGCGCGCGCAGGATCGGGATGCCGCCCGCGACCGAGCCCTCGAAGGCGAGGCGCGCGCCGGAGCGCCGCGCGGCGCCGGCCAGGCGCGGCCAGTCGTGGGCGAGGAGGCGCTTGTTGGCCGTGACGAGGACGCCGCCGCGGCCGAGGACGAGGGCCGCGAGGCGGCGCGGGGCCTCCAGCCCGCCGAGGAGCTCGACGCAGAGGGCCGGGTCGGCGCGGCGGATCATCTCGAACGGGTCGCGGAAGCGCGCGACGGAAGGCGGCAGGCCCAGCGCGCGGGCCTCGCGCGCGGCGTCGCGGTCGGCGACGGCGGTCAGGACCAGCTCGGCGCCGAGGCGCTCGCGCAGCTCGGCGCGGCGCGCGCGCAGGAGGCGCACGGCCTCGCGTCCGACGGTCCCCAGGCCCGCGACGGCGACGGACAAGCTCTTCAAGGCGGGCTATTCTACTAAATCGCCCGGAGCGGGGCCCGGTCGGGCGTCAGTGCGGGACGACGCCGCCGGGGTAGGCCGAGGGCTGGGGGGGATTGCGCGGGACGAAGCCGGAAGGCGTCCCGCTCGACGGGCTCTTCTCGAACATCGACATCGGCACGAGGCCGCCGGCCGGGGCGGCGGGCGGCGGGGGCGCGACGGCGAGGCCGAAGGCCTTCAGAAACGAGGCGGCGATCGCCTGCCCGAGCTGGGGCGCCAGCTTCTGCAGGTCGTCCGTCAGGCGCGACGGCTGGAGCTCGAAGTCGACGACGGTCGCGGTCGAGGCGGCGTCGACGGCCTCGTCCTCGTGCTCCCAGACGAGGCGCGACGTGTCGCCGCGATAGACGCGCGAGGCGGCGGTCAGGGCCGGCGCGATGTGGCTCTGGTCGCCGACGCCGACGGCCTCGGTGCCGAACGAGAGGTTGACGTCGAGGATCAGCGCGTCGTCGAGGACCAGCGCGCGCGCGTAGTCTCGCGGCGGCGGCAGGCTCGGGTCGGGCGCGTAGTAGCGGTAGCGCCAGTCGAGCTGGTCCTTCGCCTTGTTCCACGCGAAGAGCTGCGGCGGGGCGATCCCCGCCTCGATGCCGGTCTGCACGGCGGCGCTGGAGACGGCGACCTTCAGGGCCTTCAGCAGGGGGGCCTGCACCTCCTCCCAATACGGCGGGCGCGGCAGGTACTGCTGGAGGTTCTTCGAGACGGAGAGGGTGTGCTCGTCCTCGACGCCCTGGACGAGCACGCCGAGCGGGGAGATCTTCGCGGCGGCCTCGGCCTTCGTGTCCGCGCCGCCGACGATCCACGGGCCGGGGCTCTGATAGACGAGGACGACGAGGCGCTGGCCGGGCTTCAGGGCTCCGCGCGGGTCGGGGAGCTGGGCCACCGACACGCAGCCGGCGGCGGACGCGGCGAGCAGGAGGGGAAGGGCGAGGCGCCTCACGGCCCTAGGATATAAAATTGCTACACTGAAGATCCCGCATGACCGAGCATAGCGCAGGAAATGGTTGCTCGACGCGGAGCAGGTAAAGCAACCATGATCCAGAGGATTTTCGACAAGATTTTCGGCACGGCGAGCGAGCGCACGCTGAAGCGCTACCGCCCGATGCTCGAGAAGATCAACGCCCGCGAGGCCGAGATCCAGGCCCTTCCCGACGGGGCCTTCCCTCAGAAGACGGCCGAACTGAGGGAGAAGATCGCCGCGCGCTTCGGCGAGATCGAGATCCCCGACGACGACGACGACAAGCGCGACAAGCGCCGCCAGGCCGAGATCGAGGCCCTCAACGAGTTCCTGCCCGAGGCCTTCGCGCTCTGCCGCGAGGCGGCCAAGCGCTCGATCGGCCTGCGCCACTTCGACGTGCAGATGCTCGGCGGCATGGTCCTGCACAACGGCGCGATCGCCGAGATGCGCACCGGCGAGGGCAAGACCCTCGTCGCGACGGCGCCGGCGTACCTGAACGGTCTGGTCGGCAAGGGCGTGCACATCGTCACCGTCAACGACTACCTGGCCAAGCGCGACTCCGAGTGGATGGGCCCGGTCTTCCGCTTCCTCGGCTTCTCGGTCGGCGTCGTCCAGCACGACATGCCGAACGTCGACCGCCAGGCCGGCTACGCCTGCGACATCACCTACGTCACGAACAACGAGATCGGCTTCGACTACCTGCGCGACAACATGGTCGTGCGCAAGGAGGACCGCGTCCTGCGGCCCCTCTACTACGCGATCATCGACGAGGTCGACTCGATCCTGATCGACGAGGCGCGCACGCCGCTGATCATCTCCGGCGCGGCCGAGAAGTCGACCGAGCGCTACGTCGTCGTCAACCGCCTGATCCCGCGCCTGAAAGTGCGCCTGATCACGGAGGAGGACGAGATCCAGGCGAAGTACACCGGCGCCGACCTCCAGAAGGGCTGGGACGCGATCGTCGACGAGAAGAACCACACGGCGGTCCTGACCGAGGAGGGCATCGACAAGTGCGAGGCCCTGCTCGGGATCAAGAACCTCTACGACGACCTCGAGGGGGAGTGGGTCCACCACATCACGCAGGGCCTGCGCGCCCACCACCTGTACCAGCGCGACGTCGAGTACGTGGTGAAGTCCGGCGACGAGGGCCCCGAGGTCGTCATCGTCGACGAGTTCACCGGCCGCCTGATGCCGGGGCGGCGCTGGTCGGACGGCCTGCACCAGGCCGTCGAGGCGAAGGAGAACATCCCGCCGCGCGAGGAGAACCAGACGCTCGCGACGATCACGTTCCAGAACTTCTTCAAGATCTACAAGAAGCGCTCGGGCATGACCGGCACCGCGATGACCGAGGAGGACGAGTTCCTCGAGATCTACCAGATGGACGTCCGCGAGATCCCGACGAACCGCGCGACGCGCCGCGACGACCTGCCGGACCTGGTCTACAAGAGCGAGCGCGAGAAGTTCGCGGCGATCGTCGACGAGATCAAGGAGTTCTGGAAGAAGGGCCGTCCGGTCCTCGTCGGCACCCGCTCGATCGAGAAGTCGGAGAAGCTCGCCGCGATGCTGCGCGAGAAGGGGATCCCGCACCAGGTCCTCAACGCGAAGTACCACGAGATGGAGGCCCAGATCATCGCGCAGGCCGGCCGCAAGGGCGCGGTCACGATCGCGACGAACATGGCCGGCCGCGGCACCGACATCCTGCTCGGCGGCAGCCCGCAGGACCAGGACGAGTACAAGCAGGTCCTGGAGCTGGGCGGCCTGCACGTGCTCGGCACCGAGCGGCACGAGTCGCGGCGCATCGACAACCAGCTGCGCGGCCGCTGCGGCCGCCAAGGCGACCCCGGCTCCACGCGCTTCTACCTGGCCCTCGACGACGAGCTGATGCGCCTGTTCGGCTCGGACAAGATCGCGCCGCTGATGGAGAAGCTCGGCATGCAGGAGGGCGAGGTCATCGAGTCCGGCCTGGTCAGCTACCAGATCGAGAACGCCCAGCACCGCGTCGAGACGCACAACTTCGACATCCGCAAGCAGCTGACCGACTACGACACGGTGATGAACAAGCAGCGCGAGGTCGTCTACAAGCTGCGCGACAACGTGCTCTTCGGCGAGTCGGTGACGGCCCAGGTCAAGCGGATGATCGTCGAGGACATCTCCGCCGAGGTCGACGCGGTCTGCGTCGGCGAGGACGTGACGTCCTGGGACCTGACCTCTCTGGCCGCCTATCTGGAGCGGACGTTCGGCATCTCCTGGGCGCCGACGCAGGAGGACCTGCGCACGATCACGTCGGAGCGCCTGAAGAAGCGCTTCACCGACGAGGCGCTCGCCCTCTACGCGAAGCGGCCGGAGGAGTTCGCCGGCTACGACTTCCGCGAAGTCGAGAAGATGGTCCTCCTGCAGATGATCGACCAGGCCTGGAAGGTGCACCTGACCGAGCTCGAGCACCTCAAGAAGGCGATCTTCCTGCGCGCGTACGGCCAGAAGGACCCGAAGATCGAGTATCAAAAGGAGTCCTACGAGATGCTCGAGGGGATGCTCGAGCGCATCCGCGAGCAGACCGTCGAGTACCTGTTCCGCATCGAGGCGCCGAAGGCCCCGCCGCCGCCGCGCGTCGAGGTCGCGCGTCCCGACGAGCCCGGCGACCTGATGCTGGAGCCGGGCGCGGAGGCGAAGGCGGCGCCCAACGGCGCGGGCCAGGCCCCGCCGGCCGCGCCGCGCGGGGTGCTCAGCCCCGGGAACGGCGCGGCCCCGCTGAGCATCCAGAAGATCGGGCGCAACGACCCCTGCTTCTGCGGCTCCGGCAAGAAATACAAGAAATGCCACGGGGCGGCCGCGGTCTAGGTCCCGCCGGCGCCGCCGCGCTCGGCGCGGCCCTGGTCGCGCTGGCGCTTCCGCGGACCTCGTGGTGGGCGCTGGGCTGGTTCGGCCTGGTCCCGCTCTTCCTGGCCTGGAACGCGGCCGAATCCTTCGCCGCGGCCGCGCTCGCCGGGCTGGCGGCCGGGACCGCCTACCACGCCGCCGTCCTGCATTGGATCTACGCGACCTGCCGCTTCGCGAAGATGCCTCCGGCCGTCGGCGTCCTGGCGCTGGCGGCGCTGTCGGCGGTCCTCGGCCTCAACTGGGCGCTGACGGGACTGCTCGGGCGCGCGCTGGCCGCCCGCGCGCCGCGCCTCCTGCGACCGTTCCTGTGGGCGGTCGTCTGGACGGCGGTCGCGGCCGCCTTCGAGCGCTGGACGCCGCGCCTGGCCGTGGACCTGATGACGTACACGCAGGGGCCGAACCTGGCGCTCCTGCAGGCCGGGGCCTGGGGCGGGCCGCACCTGGTCGGCTTCCTCGTGGTCCTGGTCAACGCGGCGCTCGCCGAGGCCTGGCTCGACGCGCCGTCCGGCGCGCCGGGGCCGTCCGTCGTCCCGCTGTCGGCGGCGCTCGGGCTGACCGCGGCGGTCTGGGCCTCCGGGGCCTGGATCCTCGCCGAGCGGCGTCCGCCGGAGGGGCCGACGGCCCGCGTCGAGATCCTCCAGCCGGACGTCGACCAGTACCACAAGTGGAACATGGCCTACGTCGACGAGATCCTCGGCGATTTCGACGGCCTGCTCGCGGTTCCGGGCTCGCGCCCGCCGTCGTTGGTCGTCTGGCCGGAGACGGCGATCCCGCTGTGGACCCCGCGCCGGACGGCGGCGCCCGAGGCCGCGCAGTGGGCGAAGAGCCTCGGCGCCGAACAGTTGGCCGGGATCATCGCGCGCCCCGAGGGCCTGAAAGGCCCCGCCAACGCGGTCCAGGCGGTCGCGCCGGACGGCTCGGTCGCGGGCGTCTACGAGAAGCGCACGCTCGTCCCCTACGGCGAGTACGTCCCCTTCCGGAACCTGATCCCGCGCTTCGTGATCGACCATTGGCTGCAGATCCTCGACTCGTTCGGCGACATGTCGGCCGGGGCGAAGGACCAGCCTCTGATCGCCACGCCGTTCGGGCCGACCTCGGTGACGATCTGCTACGAGGCGATGTTCCCGCGCTGGGCGCGCTTCGACGCGTCGCGCGGCGCGCGCCTGCTGGTCAACGTGACCAACGACGGCTGGTACAAGGACACCTGGGGCCCGTACCAGCACTTCGCGGTCAACGCGGTGCGCGCGATCGAGAACCGCGCCTACGTGATCCGCTCCGGCAACACCGGCATCTCCGCGCTGATCGACCCGTGGGGGGAGGTCGTCGCCGACCTGCCGCTGGGAACGCGCGGCCGCCTCGACGTGGACGTGCCGCTGACGAACCCGTTCCCGGGCGGCTCGTTCTACGACCGTCACGGCGATTGGTTCGGCGTCCTGTGCCTGGCCCTGACGGGCCTGCTCGCGCTGGGCGCGGCCGCGGCGCGCGCCGCGCGGCGATGAAGCCGCGCCTGGTCTTCTCGCCGCGCTACTCGGTCGACTACGGCTGGCACTCGTTCGCCGCCGAGAAGTTCGGGCGCGCGGCGGACCTCCTCGGAGACGCTTGCGCGCGCGTCGCGCCGTCGATGCCCCCGCGAGAGGACCTGCTCCTCGCCCACGACGCCGTTTGGGCCGACAAGGTCGTTTCCGGGCGCCTGTCGCCCGAAGAGCTGAAGCTCCTGGAGCTGCCGTTCTCGCCGGAGATCGCGCCCGCGCACGTCCTCTCGGTGGCCGGCACGATCCTGGCCGCGCGCCACGCTCTCGAGACCGGCGTCGGCCTGCACTGCGGCGGCGGCGCGCACCACGCCTTCCGCGACCGCGGGGAAGGCTACTGCGCCCTGAACGACATCGCCTCCACGATCCTCAAGCTCCTGGGCGAGGGCAAGATCGCCCGGGCGGCGGTCGTGGACCTCGACGTGCACCAAGGCAACGGGACCGCGTCGATTCTGGCCGAGGAACCGCGCGCCTTCACTTTTTCGATGCACCAGGGCGATCTCTACCCCGAGAAGAAGGAGAAGAGCTCGCTCGACGTCGAGCTCCCCGCCGGGCTCGGCGACGCCGAGTACTACGACCGTCTGAAGCGGAACCTGCGCGCCGTGATGGACTTCAAGCCCGACCTCGTGATCTATCAGGCCGGGGCGGACGTTTGGGAGAAGGACCGTCTGGGGGGGCTCAAGCTCACCGAGCGCGGCGTCCTGGAGCGCGATACGGCGGTCCTCGAGACCTGCCGCCTGCACCGCGTCCCCGTCGCCGTCGTCCTCGGCGGCGGCTACGGCCCGACCCCCGCCGACACCGCGCGCCTGCACGCGCGCACGCTGGCCTGCTTCGGCGGACTCAAGGACAAAGTCCCGCTGTGAACGAGAAGGAAGCCCGCTGGGCGGCCGAGGCGGCCGAGAAGCGCCGCCTGTTCGCCTTGGTCAGAAAAGCGCGATACAAGGACGCTTTGCGCGCGGCGAAGAAGCGTTGGCGTGCCCAGCCCGGGAATCCGTACGCGGTTTATAGCTATGCCGTTCTTCTGGGAGACTGCCAGGACGGTCTCTCTCTCGCCGTCGTCGAGCGCAATCGTCGGAGCGCCGTGCGCCTGCTGAAGCCCCTGATGCGGCGCCTGTCGGCGTTCGCGCCGGCGCATCGTCCGAGCATCCGCAACGAGTACTACTGGTTCAGCCGTCAGCGGCTCAAGCAGTACCGTATCGGCATCGAGGAGGTCCGCGCTGGCCGGCGGCGCGGGACCTGCTCCCAGGGCGTCGGCGCCGCCTGGCACGCGCTCGACCTGGCGCGGCGGGGACGGCTCGCGCGGGCGCGGCGGTGGGCGCGCGCCTCCGAGCGCGCGTGGAAGCGCTTCCTCGCGGACGACAGCTACTACAACGCCTACGTGCACCTCGGGCTGGCGCTGGGAGTCCTCGGTCGCCGCGGCGAGATGGAGAAGGCGCTGCGGACCGGCGCGCGTCTCGCCGGCAAGCCGGCGATCTGGCACGAGTTCGAGGAAGTGCGCGCGCTCGTCCGTTCCCTACCCGGTCGGCCCGATTAAACCGCGGGTCGTTTTTTGGTCCGCGGATTCTCGTACAGCAAGACGGCGAATAGACCGCTTTTATCGGGGTCGGTTTGTCGTTAAATCCGCGGACCAAAAACGGCAGGACAAGACTCCCGGCGGAACCGGGCGTGGATTTCCTAAAATAGATTCATGTTCGCCGAGACGACGGCCAAGATCGACGAGATGAGCGGGGTCCTGAAGAGGATCGCGAAGATGCTCGACCTGCCCAAGCTGAAGGGCGAGATCGAGAAGCGCGAGACCGAGGCCGGCGACCCGTCGTTCTGGACCGACTCCTCGAAGGCGAAGAAGAAGTCGAAGGAGCTCAACGACCTCAAGAAGCTGCTCGTCGAGTACGAGCGCACCGAGAAGACCCTCGAGGACCTGAAGGCGCACTGCGAGCTGGCGGTCGAGGCCCAGGACGAGGCGGAGATCAAGGAAGCGGCCAAGGGCCTCGCGACGGCCGAGAAGCTGGTGCGCGCGATGGACGTGCGCCTGAAGCTCTCCGGCCAGTTCGACAAGGACGACGCGATCGTCACCCTGCACGCGGGCGCCGGCGGCCTGGAGGCCTGCGACTGGGCCGACATGCTGTGGCGGATGTACCAGCGCTGGTGCGACGCGCACGGCTTCGAGGTCCAGATCACCGACCTGACCAAGGGCGAGGGCGCCGGCATCAAGAGCCTGTCCGCCTTCGTGCGCGGGACCAACGCCTACGGCCTCCTCAAGGGCGAGATGGGCGTCCACCGCCTGGTCCGCATCAGCCCCTTCGACGCCAACAAGCGCCGCCACACCAGCTTCGCCTCGCTCGACATCCTGCCCGACATCGAGGACGACATCGACATCGAGGTCAAGGACTCCGACATCGAGCTGGAGACCTTCCGCTCGGGCGGCGCCGGCGGGCAGAACGTCAACAAGGTCGAGACCGCGGTCCGCATCCGCCACAAGGCGTCGGGCCTGGTCGTCTCCTGCCAGACCGAGCGCTCCCAGCTGCAGAACCGCATGAACGCGATGCGCATGCTGAAGGCCAAGCTCTACCAGATCGAGCTCGACAAGAAGCGCTCCAGCCTGGAAAAGCACTACGGCGAGCAGGGCGACATCGCCTGGGGCCACCAGATCCGCTCCTACGTCTTCATGCCCTACCAGATGGTCAAGGACCTGCGCACCGGCCAGCAGACCTCCCAGATCCAGGCCGTGATGGACGGCGACCTCGACCCCTTCCTCGAGTCCTACCTCGCCTGGCTCGCCGCCGGCCGCCCGCCCCGCGCGAAGGGCGGCGACGACGAAGAATAATCGCTCTTCGACGGCGTGAAAAAGAAAGGCCCCCGCTCGCGCGGGGGCCTTCGCTTTTCGTTCCTCTGATTCTACGCCGCGACACTTCGCGCGCGGCGCAGACGCATCAGAGGAAGGCCTCTTAGCGTCTAGTACTTGGCGTTGTGGTCGACCTTGACGCCCGGGCCCATCGAGGACGAGAGCGTGATGCTCATCATGTAGACGCCCTTCGACGCGGCCGGCTTGGCCTTCGACAGGGCCTCGAGGACCGTGCGGGCGTTGCCGGCGATCTTGTCGGCGCCGAACGAGGCCTTGCCGACCGGCACGTGGATGATGCCGTAGTCGTCGACCTTGTACTCGACGCGGCCGGCCTTCAGCTCCTTGACGGTCTGCGGGACGTTCATCGTGACGGTGCCGGACTTGGGGTTCGGCATCAGGCCCTTGGGGCCGAGGACCTTTCCGAGCTTCGAGAGGTCGCGCATCATGTCGGGGGTCGCGACGAGGACCTCGAAGTCGGTGAAGCCCTTGGCGATCTGGTCGATCAGCTCCGGGCCGCCGACGACGTCGGCGCCGGCGTCCTGCGCCTCCTTCTGCTTGTCGCCGCGGACGACGACGGCGACCTTCTTGCTCTTGCCGAGGCCGTGCGGCAGGCCGACGGTGCCGCGGACCTGCTGGTCCGCCTGCTTCGGGTCCACGCCCAGACGGACGTGCAGCTCGACGGTCTCGTCGAACTTGGCGGTCGCGCACTTCTTGACGAGAGCGGCGGCCTCCTCGAGAGTGTTCAGCTTGGCGAGGTCGAGGTCCTTCACCAGGTTGTCGTAACGCTTGCCCATTGTCTTGTCTCCTGACCTGTTGGCGCCCCTTATACGAGGAGCTCGGTCTGATATCGGGTGCGGCTTACTTCGTGATCTCGATGCCCATCGAGCGCGCCGTGCCCTTCACCATCTGGACGGCGGCCTCGAGGTCCTGCGTGTTCAGGTCGGGCATCTTGGTCTTGGCGATGTCCTCGGCCTGCTTCTGGCTGATCTTGCCGACCTTGTTGCGGTTCGGCTCGCCGGAGCCCTTCGCCAGGCCCGCGGCCTTCTTCAGCAGGGACGAGATCGGCGGCATCTTCGTGATGAAGTCGAACGAGCGGTCCTCGAAGACGGTGATGACGACCGGGATCAGCATGCCCGGCTCCTGCGTCTTC
>JAGWRY010000122.1 GCA_028869495.1 Elusimicrobiota bacterium
CCGGCGGCGGCGCGGCGAGGAGCGACCCCGGGGAGACGAGGTCCGCCTCCGGGACGGACCGCTCGACGATCGCCGCCCGGCCGGGAAGCGCCGCCAGCGCGGCGGCCAGGAGCCCGAGCGCCGTTTTCCTCATCACGCGAAGTTTAGCGGCGGGGCTCCCCGCCGTCCCGGGCCCAAAGGCCCTCCCGCGGAGGGCCTCCGGCCTCGGCCGGAGGATGTGCTATGATGCCCGCTCCAGGAGGAGACCATGAACCGAACTCTGATCACGACGCTCGCGCTCGCGCTGGCCGCCGCTCCCGCCGGAGCCGCCGTCAAGCGCAAGGCCCGCCCGGCCGCGCGCAAGGCCGCGGCCGGAGACTCTTTCCGCAGCGACGCGGAGCGCGCCCTGTACGCCTTCGGCTACAAGATCGGCGGCAACCTGGGCGAGAACGGCTTCACCCGCGTCCAGATGCAGGCCGTGATCGAGGGCCTGCGCGACGGCGCGCTCGGCAGCCCGGCCAAGGTCAACGTCCCCGTCTTCCTCCCGAAGGCCAACGACGTGATCCAGAAGGCCCGGGCCGTCAAGGCCGAGGCCGAGAAGAAGCGCGGCGCGGCCTACGCCGCGAAGTTCGCCAAGGAGCCGGGCGTCAAGGCCCTGCCCGAGGACGCCGGCTGGATCAAGATCATCAAGCCGGGGACCGGCGTCCAGGCGACGCCCGACGACGAGGTCGAGGTCAACTACAGGGGCGCGCTGATCGACGGCAAGGTCTTCGACAGCTCCTACGAGCGCCACGAGCCCGCGACCTTCCCCCTGCGCGGCGTGATCCCGTGCTGGACCCAGGGCGTCGCCCAGCTGAAGGTCGGCGGCGAGGCCGACCTGGTCTGCCCGTCCTCGGCCGCCTACGGCGACGGCGGCCGTCCGCCGGTGATCCCGGGCGGCGCGACGCTGGTCTTCCACGTCGAGCTGCTGGACGTCACCCCGCCCAAGAGCGGGAAGTAGCCGCCGCCCGCGCCGCACCCCGCCCCCCTCCCGGCCGTTCCATTGCTAGGAGGGGGGCGTGGCGTCCACGGTCTTCTTCGAGACGACCCCGGAGGAACGCGAGCACCTGAAGCGCGGCGCGCTCGGGCGCGGCGTCGTCTACCGCGAGGAGCGCGCCGACGAGGCCGACCCGCGCCTCCTGCGCGGCGCCGAGGTTCTGTCGGTCTTCATCTACTCGCGCCTGAGCGCCGCCGTCCTCAAGCGCGCGCCCCGGCTCAAGCTGATCGCGACCCGCTCGACCGGCTTCGACCACGTCGACCTGTCCTACTGCCGCCGCAGGGGGATCGCCGTCGCCAACGTCCCCTCCTACGGCGAGAACACCGTCGCCGAGCACACCTTCGCGCTGATCCTGGCCCTGTCGCGCAAGGTCCACCAGGCCTACTTCCGCACGATCCGCGGCGACTTCTCCTTCGAGGGCCTGCAGGGCTTCGACCTGAAGGGCAAGACGATCGGGATCGTCGGCACCGGCCACATCGGCCTGCACGCGGCGCGCATCGCGAAGGGCTTCGGGATGCGCGTGCTCGCCTGCGACCCGCACAAGAACGAGCTGGCCGCCGAGACCCTCGGCTTCGAGTACGCCTCCTTCGACGCCCTGCTCGCCGGCTCCGACATCGTCACCCTGCACGCGCCGTACGACCCGTCCACGCGCCACATGATCAACAAGAACAGCCTGAAGAAGGTCAAGCGCGGCGCCCTGCTGATCAACACCGCGCGCGGCGGCCTGGTCGAGACCGAGGCCCTGGTCGAGGCGCTCGACCGCGGGCTGCTCGGCGGCGCGGGCCTCGACGTCCTGGAGGGCGAGGAGCTGATCAAGGAGGAGCGGCAGATCCTCGCGCGCGACTTCTCGATCGGCCGCCTGAAGACCCTCGTGCAGAACCACATCCTCCTCAACCGCGAGAACGTCGTGATCACCCCCCACATCGCCTTCAACTCGCGCGAGGCCTTCGCGCGCATCCTGGACACGACCCTGGCCAACGTCCGCGCCTTCCGGGCCGGGAAGCTCGAGAACCGCGTCGACCGGCGCTGAGACGTTTCGTTGCGTGCCCCTGTAATCTCGCTCATTTGGGCCTGGCCGGAGGGTTGCGTATCCTCCAGGAGCCGGGACGGGGGTGCCTCATGACGAACGAAATCGTGACGCTGCTGAAGGCCGCCCTCGCCCAAAAGGCCAGCGACGTCCACCTCTCCGAGGGACGCCCGCCGCTGATCCGGGTGGACGGCGAACTGCGCGACCTGCCGGGCTGGCCCGCGCTGACGGGCGAGTCCTGCAAGGCCCTCGTCTACGCGATGCTCGCCGAGCGCCAGCGCGCGCGCCTGGAGGAGGACCTCGAGCTCGACTGCTCGTTCGCGGTCCCGGGCCTGGCCCGCTTCCGCGCGAACGTCCTCCACCAGCGCGGGAACGTCGAGGCCGCCCTGCGCGCGGTCCCGTCCGCGATCCCGACCCCGGAGGCCCTGGGCCTGGGGCCCGCGGCGACCGCCCTGACCGAGCTCCCGCGCGGCCTGGTCCTGGTCACGGGCCCGACCGGGACCGGCAAGTCCACGACGCTGGCCTGCCTGATCGAGCGCATCAACGAGACGCGCCGCCGCCACATCCTGACGGTCGAGGACCCGATCGAGTTCGTCTATCCGAAGCGCCTGAGCCTGATCCGCCAGCGCGAGGTCGGTCTGGACACGCGCTCGTTCGAGGAGGCCCTGCGCCGCGCGATGCGCGAGGATCCGGACGTGATCCTCGTCGGCGAGATGCGCGACCGCGAGACGATCGCGCTCGCGCTGACCGCGGCGGAGACCGGGCACCTGTGCCTGTCGACCCTGCACACGCAGGACTCGGCGCAGACGATCGACCGCATCGTCGACGTCTTCC
The DNA here is from genome assembly GCA_028869495.1 of Elusimicrobiota bacterium. Classification (GTDB taxonomy): domain Bacteria; phylum Elusimicrobiota; class Elusimicrobia; order UBA1565; family UBA9628; genus GWA2-66-18. Next base: position 2,877 of record JAGWRY010000122.1, read on the forward strand.
CGTCGCACCAGCAGGGGCAGGTCCGCGCCCAGCTGGCCGGCTCGCTGAAGGCCGTGATCTCGCAGGTCCTCCTGCCGCGCGCCGACGGCGCCGGACGCATCGCCGCGCGCGAGCAGCTGATCATGACCCCGGCGATCGCGAACCTGATCCGCGAGGGCAAGACGCACATGGTCCCGACCGCGATCGAGACCGGCGGCGCGCACGGGATGTTCACGCTGGACCGCTCGCTGGCGGCCCTCGTGAAGAAGGGCGCCGTCGGCTACGACCAGGCGCTGTCGCGCGCGCAGGACCCGGCGCGCTTCGCGGAGGCCTGCCGGAAGACGGGGGCGGCGGCATGAGCCCGCTCCCGCGCGCCGACCCGGACAAGCTCCTCGCGGAGCTCGACGCCCTGATCGGGCCGCCGCCCGCCGACCTCGCCCCGGCGCCGCCCGCCCTCCCCGAGGAGCCGCCGCCGGAGCCCGCCGCGGCCGCCCCGCCTCCCGAGGCCGAGCCCGCGCTCGAGGCC
>JAGWRY010000123.1 GCA_028869495.1 Elusimicrobiota bacterium
GCCCCGGCGCGCGGATGAAGGCGCCGGGGTCCGCCGATCCGACGATCGAGCGCGACTCGCGCGGGCCCGTCGGCCGCGCCTTCGGGCGCCTCGCGGACGCGGCGTCGGCGCTGAAGGCTCTCGGCCGCGCGCCGGCCGCCGCGGCCCGCGTCTTCGACGGCGAGGACGCGCGCGGCGCGGCCGCCGCCCCGGCCGACGAGGACGGCAACCCGATCGAGTCCGACGACGTCGCCTCCGACGTCTCCGACGCCCCGGCCCTGCCGGTCGAGCTCTTCGTGACGCGCGAGACGCGCGGCGGCATCCGCAGCGGACGCCTCGACGCGCAGGTCGGCCTGATCAAGAGCAAGGGCAGCGAGTGGTACTGGGGCAAGTTCCGGCGGGGCGCGACGATCGCGCTCAAGTCCGGGAGCATGACCCTCTTCATCAGCCGCGTGACGGCCGCCAAGACGATCAAGATCTCCTCGATGCGGCGCGAGGACTTCGCGGGGGTGTTCACCGCCCAGCGCCTGGCCGGCAAGACGGTCTACCAGCTGCGCCGCGCGCTGGTCCAGGAGCTGCGCGACCGCCAGGCGCGCCGCCCGGGCGCGCCGACGGAGGTCTCGCTCGAGTCGCGCGTGCGCCTCGTGCGCTTTCTGTCCGCGACGAAGGCGCAGGCCCTGCCCGAGAACCGCGACGAGTCCTCCTATCCGCCCGCGCCGCGCGCCCCGGTCGCGCTGCCGGCCGCCCTGCAGGGCCTGAACCACCTGCTGCCGAAGGTCGTCCTGCTCGACATGCGCCTCTATCCCGACGGGATGCCGTACGCGCAGATCGAGGACATGTCGAAGCTGATGAAGTCGGGCGTCTACTTCGTCCTGCTCTCCGACAAGCCGCGCGCCGAGGTCGAGACCCAGCTGACGCGGCGCCTGACGACGCGCCAGCGCGACCAGATCTCGCGCTACAAGATGATCATCCTGTCCGACGACGGCAACAGCCTCTCCGGCCACGACGGCAACTTCTCGCGCGCGCTGCCGTCCGAGCGCTTCACGCCGGAGCAGCTCGAGGTGATGCAGTTCCTGGCTCGGACCCGCGGCCTGCCCGCCTCGATCGAGGCCTCCTCGACGCGCGTCGAGATCGTCCTGGAGAAGGGCGCCGACGCCGAGGCCTTCCGGACGGGCTTCGTCGAGCGCCTGAAGGCGATGCGCGCCGACCCCGCGCGCTGGTCGTGGACGCTCTCCGAGCGCGGCGGCCGGCCGGTCGTGACGATCCGCCCGCGGAGCCTGGCCTCGGCGGTCCCGCACCTGTTCGAGGTCCTGCGCGAGCGCGAGGCCCTGTTCGTCAACCCGTCGGACACGATGCTCGTCACGCGCGACGCGTCCCTGCGCGCGGCGCTGAAGGGCTCGCTCCAGCCGGCCGCGCACCTGGACGCCGACGGCGAGGCGCTGGGCGACGCGGCGCTGGCGTCGCTCCTCGGCCCCTACCGGGAGAACAAGCCCGGCGATCTGGCGGCCTCCGCGTCGAAGATCCAGAGCTTCCTGCAGGGCCGCGACGGCTCCGGCGGCAGTTTCAGCAGCGTCTACATGATGACCGGCCACGTCATGCACTCGGCCTTCAACTGGGCGATCTGGCGCTACCGCAACGACGGCGTCCTGCCGTCGGCCGAGGAGACGGTCGCGGTCGCGCGCAAGATCTGGGAGGAGGAATCGGGGAAGTCCGCCGCCAACTCGCTGACGCGCACCGGCGAGAGCCTCGCCGGCTTCTACGAGACCGTCGAGCAGCGCCTGCGCGCGATGCACGCGGTCGTCGTCGACGTGCTGAAGGTCTACCCGATCGCGGTCGGCACGGAGCTCCCGAACCTGTTCGTGATCGACCGCTACAAGAAGGGCGGCGCGCTCGACCGCCGCGACGTCTTCCGCCTGATCTTCGACTTCGTCGTCGCGCGCGAGACGGCGGACGGCAAGCTCGACATCGCGGTCGTCGACTTCAAGACCGGCCAGGTCCCGACCCTGCAGAACCTGGAGAAGGACACGCAGGTCCAGCTCTACGACATGCTGGTCCGCCGGATGTGGAAGACCCTGCCGCTGCCCTACGGCGGGACCGGGACGCCGCGCGAGGTCGCCGACGTCGCGATCAAGTTCCTCTACACGGCCGGGGCCTACAAGCCGAGCCTCAACGACTGGACGCGGCTGAAGTTCGACAAGTTCCTGAACAACGTGATGAACCGCATCCGGCGCAGGTCCTCGCCGCCGAAGCCGAAAGCGGCGGCCGCGGCGAAGCCGGCGCGGCGGGGGAAGAAGGCCTGAGGCGGGCCCAGCCCGCCTAGGCCCCTTGCCCCGGAGCCGCGGACCCGAGGACCCAGCCTTTCCCCGGCCTCGACCGCTATCATAGCGATGACGATGAACCCGACCAAGACGAAGCGCGTTCTTCGCGGCGCCCTCGCGGCGCTCCTCGCCTTCGCCGTCGTCGCGCTGGCCCCGGGCCTGGCCCCTTACGAGGCCGCGGCCCAGGTCTTCAGCGGCGAGGCCTCCGTCGGCGCCCCCGGCGGCGTCGGAGCCCCGGCCGCCGCCCTGCCCGGCGCCGCGGGCGTCGCCGCGGTTCCCTCGGCGGGCACCTTCGCCCCGGCGCTGAACTCCGCGCTCGCGCCGAGCCCGGCCGCCCTGATCCCCGGGGCGC
>JAGWRY010000124.1 GCA_028869495.1 Elusimicrobiota bacterium
CTTTCGCCTTCAGCAGTTCAGCCGGCATTCGGGTGTCCTCCCAGGGCCTTCGCGACGTCGCCGACGATCGCGTCGAGCATCGAGATGTAGTCGGTCTCCTTCGGGTTCAGGCCGATGTCGTAGAGCGACTCGACGACGCAGGGCACGCCGAGGCCCGAGGCGACCGTCCGCCCGATCGCGACGTCGTAGTACGGCTCGGTGATCACGGCCCTGACGCCGGCGTCCTTCGCCTGCTGGATCACGGTCTGGATGCGCCGCGGCGACGGGACGAAGCCCGGCTTCTCCTCGATGGTCTTCGGCGGCTCGGGGATGCGCAGGGCGAAGGCCTGCGCGAAGTAGTCCCAGGACTCGTGGTACGGAAGGATCGCGTCGCCCTTGAACGGGGCCATCTCGGCGTTCCAGCGCGTCTCGGCCTTCGTCAGGTCCTTCTCGAAGGACTTCAGGTTCGCCGCGAACAGGGACGCGTCGGCCGGGTCCGCGTAGGCCAGCGCCTTCTCGATGTTGCGGGCCATGATCCGCCCGTCCTCGGGGTTCAGCTGGAAGTGCGGGTTGCCGTACGGGTGGATGTCGCCGAGGCTGTAGTCGACGCGGCCCGTCGGCTTGTCGAGGAGCGGCACGCCCTGGTAGATCTGCGCCTTGATCAGGTCCGGGTTGTGCGCCGCGTCGACGAGGTCGCGCGCCCAGTCCTCGAGGTTCAGGCCGATCATGATGAAGAGCTTCGCGCGGTGGACCTTGAAGAGGTCCTGCGGGCGGGGCGAGTAGCCGTCGGCGTCGAAGCCGGGCGGCGAGAGCGGCGTCACCGAGACCTTGTCGCCGCCGATGGTCTTCGTCAGCGCCGCGACGTAGACGGTCGTCGTCACGACGCGCAGCGGAGCGGCTTCGGCGGCGGGCGCGGCCGCCAGCAGGGCGGCGGCCAGGACCGCGACGCAGTGGGTCTTGAGCGTGTTCATGGGTTTCTCCTTCATAATGGGTTCTCTAGTCGAGCTGTTTGAGGTTGCCCAGCGAGAACGTCGCCTGGAGCGAGCCGGTCTCGTCGGGGCGCTCGGCGCCGAGGGGCGTCGTGTGCGTGAACTGCGCGCGCAGGCGCATGTTGTCCGAGACGAACCAGGTGAAGTTCGGGGCGACGCTCAGGCTCCGCCCGGCGCTCGGGGCGCCGGTGAAGGCGTCGGGGAACGTCCCGGGGTAGGCCGTCGGGAGCGCGCCCGGGACCTGGACGTAGTCGACGAGCAGTCCCGCGTGGTAGCGCAGGGCGAAGTTGTAGTCCAGGAACGTCCAGGCGGAGTTCCGCGCATCGTCGCGCCCGAGGCCGCGGCGCTGGGCGAACATCCCCTCGACGCTCCAGGTCCAGACGCGGCGCTGGGACGGCGCGTACTGGAGCTTCAGGTAGGGGTTCTCGAGCTCCTCGGAGCGGCCGTACGGCGACGGCCCCTGCGCGGCGCTCACGCCGGCCTCGACGCTGCCGGCCGTCAGGAAGTCGCCGGAGTAGTCGAGCGTGGCGAGATAGGCGAGGTCGGTCGTCGCCCGCGCGGAGCCGAGCGTGTCGCCGCGCGAGGCGGCCAGGTCCGCCTTCAGGTTCCAGCCCCAGGGGTTCGGCACGTAGAAGCCGAGCTGGGCGCCGGTCGCGTTCAAGCCGTCGCCGAGGAAGTCCGCGACCGCGCGCGGGCGGTCGAGCATCGGCAGCTGGAAGGTGTCGGTCTCGTCGAGCAGGCCGAAGACCGGCTTGAACTTGCCGACGCGCGCGGCGAGGCCCCACGGCAGCTTGTCGAAGTAGAGCCAGGCCTCCTCGACGTTGGCGACGCCGTCCTCGGGGAGGTCCACCGAGAGCTGGGCGTTCGTGTACGGGTCGATCGGCGAGTACGCGATGATCTGGCCGTCGCGCAGGCGCGGCTGCTGGTCGGACGCGCGCCAGCGCGGGTCGGTCTTGGGCAGGCTGGACCTCTCGTAGGCGAGGTCCCCGGCGATGCCGAGATCGGGCAGGAAGATCTTCGGCACGCTCGGGATGGACGGCGTGATCAGTCCGGACGCCGCCGCGTCCGAGGGCGAGGCGGCGGGGGCTTCTCCCTGCGCGAGGGCGGGGAGAGGGAGCAGGACGGCGGACAGGACGGCCAAACGGGCGAAGCGGCGAGACATGAGCACCTCCAAGGGGTCGGACGCAGACGCGGCGGGACGCGCCGCGGGACGCGGTGAGACCGGACGGCGGCGTCAGGCCTGCGGAGGCGGGCGGGCGGTGGGGAGGGGGGCTTCGGCGCCGCGCTCGGACGGAGCCGGCGGCGGCTCCAGGGCGATCTCGGCGGTCTCGACGCGGACGACGGCGGGCGCGGGCGAGGCGGAGGTCTTCGCGGCGCCGATCGCGCAGGCGGGGCAGTCGTCCGGATGGGGCGACATCCCGTGGACGAGGCCGTGGAAGGCCATCGACCCGAGGACCAGCGCGGCGACGAGGGCGAGCCAGCGCTTGCGCATCGCCTTCGATATTACCATGACTTCGCCGGTTCCGCAAGGGACGGGGTTCCGGGCGCGGCGGATTCGTCGGGAGAACGGCGGAACCACGAAGACACAAAGACACGAAGGCATGCCGGGCAAGGAACGGATTTGAAGGTTGACGGAAAACGGCGAACGGCTTCCATCGTTCGTAAACCCTTCATCCGTTGATTCGTCCTGTCATGCCTTCGTGTCTTTGTGTCTTCGTGGTTCATTCTTCCCGTTCCGCCGGGCGTTGTATATAATGACGCTCCGATGAGCGCCCCTCGCGCGAAGACCGTCGCCGCGACCCTCTGCTACGTCCGCCGCCGCGGGCGCACGCTGATGCTGCACCGCAACAAGAAGGAGAACGACGTCCACCGCGGCAAATGGAACGGCCTGGGCGGCAAGCTCGAGGCGGGCGAGTCGCCGGAGGACTGCGTCGTGCGCGAGGTGCGCGAGGAGTCGGGATTGCGGATCCGCGCGCCGCGCCTGCGCGGCGTGCTGACCTTCCCCGCTTTCAAGGACGGCGAGGACTGGCTGGTCTTCGTCTACACGGCGACGCGCTTCTCCGGCCGCCTCGGCGAGTGCGCGGAGGGGACGCTCGCCTGGGTCCGCGACGAGGAGATCCCGGGCCTGCCGCTGTGGGAGGGGGACCGCGTCTTCCTGCCCTGGCTGGACGAGAGACGCTTCTTCTCGGCGAAGTTCGTCTACCGCCGCGGGCGCCTGGCCGGCCGCTCGGCCCGCTTCTACTGACGGCGGCCCGCGGGAGAGGCGGCCGCGCGCTCGAGCGCCGTGATCTCGCGGATCTGGCCGCGCGCGCGCGAGTGCTGGGAGGCCTGCGCGGGGTCGTCCAGGATCGCGCGCCAGAGCGCGAGCGCCTTCGCGTACTCGCGGCGCGACTTGAACAGGTTGGCGAGGATCTCCTTCATCAGCGTCGGCGTGCGGGGGTCGTCCAGCGCGGACTCGAGGATCGCGATCTCGCGGGAGACGTCGCCCTTCTTCTGGTAGGCGAGCGCGACGATGTAGAGCGAGTACAGACGCTGTCCGGGATCGCGGCGCAGGCCCTCCTGAAGGAGGGCGACGGCCTGGTCCGGGTGCTTCTCCGCGCCGAACCAGCCGAGGAGGCCCGCCCCGTACAGGTACGCGCCGTGGAAGTACGGGTCGAGGCGCACGACGCGCCGCGACAGGGCCTCGGCGTGCGCGTAGGGACGCCCGGGCGGGTTCGGCCAGCGCGGCAGGCCGCCGGCCGCGTACTCGAGGAGTTGGATCCAGGCGACGTCGGCGGCCGCCGCGCGGAAGCCGGCCGCGGCGAGCGCGGCGTCCTGCCCGATGTACGGCGTGTCCGGCAGGTCGGAGAGCGGGGGCAGGCGCGGCGAGAGGGAGGCCAGGCGGCCGCCCGCGGCGAGCGCGATCCCGGCCGCGAGGACGAAGGCGGCCAGGGGCGCGGTCGTCCGCATCAGAACTCCTTCTGCTCGAAGAGCTGGACGGCCAGCGCGAGGCAGGCCGCGCAGTAGGCGAGCGCGTAGACCGCGGCCCAGGCCGCCCAGGCGCCGCCGGCGGCTCCGCCGTGCAGGGCGTCGCGGTAGTCGAGCCGGGCGAAGTCCGGCGCGGCGCGCGCGAAGACGAGGATCAGCCCGCGCAGGAAGGGGCTGCCGGAGCGGTCGGCGACGAAGCTCATCTCGGCCGTGAAGTGGCCGAGAAGCCAGAAGAAGCCCGCGAAAGCCATCGCGGCGGCCTCGGAGGTCAGGGCCAGCGACAGCAGGAGCGACAGCGCGCTCATCATCGCGACGGAGCCCAGCGAGCAGGACCAGGCCAGGCCGTAGCCGCCGGCGCTCCAGCCGAGGGCGGCCAGCAGGGCGAGGTGGAGCAGGGCCATCCCGGCCATCCCGAGCGCGACCGCGGCCAGCGTGCCGAGCCAGCGCCCGAAGAGGTACTGCCAGCGCGGGACCGGGTGCGTCAGGATCAGGAACACCGCGCGGCTCTCGATCTCGGAGAGGACGAGGCCGACGGTCAGGAAGACGGCGGTGACCAGGCCGATCGCCTCGATCGCGGCCAGCCCCAGGTCCAGCATCATGCGCGCGCGCTGGTCGGCGGCCAGCACCGAGGTGACCAAGCCCCCGGCGATCAGGACCAGGCCGAAAAGCGCCGTGCTCAGCCAGGCGCGCCGGCGGACGTGCTCGCGCAGCGTGTAGTCGAAGACGGCGAGGATCGCTCCCACTAGAGCTTGATCTCCCCGACGCCGTCGGTGCGCGCGACCGAGGCCGCGAAGGCGTCCTCGAGGGCGTCCGGGCGGCCGCGCCATTCGTCCTGGGTCATCGTCTTGGCCAGGCGCCCGGCGCTCAGGATCCCGATGCGGTCGCAGACGCGCTCGACCTCCGAGATGTCGTGCGACGAGAACAGGACGGTCTTGCCCCGCTCCTTCAGCCACAGGATCAGCGTCCGGACCTCCTTGATCGCGAGCGGGTCCAGGCCGGTGACCGGCTCGTCGAGGATCACGAGCTCCGGGTCGTGGATCAGCGCCTGGGCGAGGCTCGCGCGCTGGAGCATGCCCTTCGAGTACTCGGACAGGCGCTTGTCCATCGCGCGCGACAGGCCGACGCGCTCGAGCATCTCCGCCACGCGGGTCTCGCGCCCGCGGGCCGGCACGCGCGACAGGGCCGCGAACAGGCGCAGGTTCTCGCGGCCCGTCAGCGCGCGGTTCAGGTACGCGGACTCGGGGGTGTAGCCGATCCGCGCGAGGACCTCGACGTCCGGGACCGGGCGGCCGAGGACCTCGACCGCGCCGTCGGTCGGCAGGTGCAGGCCCATCACCAGCTTGATCGTCGTCGTCTTGCCCGAGCCGTTGAGGCCGAGCAGGCCGAAGACCTCGCCGCGGCGGACCTCCACGTCGAGCGCGTCGAGGCCGACCGTCTCCGTCACCCGCCCGAGGTGCGAGCGGCGGTAGACCTTGCGCACGCCGCGCAGGGAGAGGGCGTTCATGGCGCGGCGACCGGGGCGGGCAGGAGGCCCGCGCCGCAGGCGATCAGGATCGCGGTCGCGGCCAGGCGCCGCCGCCGGGCGAACAGCAGGCCGGCCGCGGAGCGCGAGACGCCGGTCAGGCGGCGCGCCTCGGCCGCGCAGGCCAGGACCCCGGCCGCCAGCAGGAGGGCGGCGGCGGCGAGGATTCCCGCGGCGCA
>JAGWRY010000125.1 GCA_028869495.1 Elusimicrobiota bacterium
ACGTCGAAGCGCCCGGGCCAGCGCACGCGCGACAGGCCCTCGCGCCAGGCCGCCTCGCCGACGTCCAGGCCCGACGCGTCGACGGCCGCGCGGACCAGCGCCGCGTTGCGCCCCTGCCGCACGCCGAGCAGAGACAGCCGGTACGTCCGCCCCGACGGCGCGCGCAGGACCTGGACGCCGCGCGCCCAGTCGACGCGGACCGCCCGCCACGCCCGGCGCACGACGACGGGCTCGCCGCGCTTCGGCAGGCGCCGCAGGACCGGCAGGTCCGGGAAGACCGCCGGGCGCCCGCTCTTGAAGATCCCGGCCTTCTGCGCGGCGATGCGCGCGCGCGTGCGGCCCAGGAAGTTCTGGTGGTCGAGGTCGACCGAGGTCACGATCGCGGCCAGCGGCGCCGGGACGACGTTCGTCGCGTCCAGGCGCCCGCCCAGGCCGGTCTCGAGCACCGCGACGTCGCAGCGCCGCTCGGCGAACCACTGGAAGGCGACCGAGGTCGCCAGCTCGAAGTAGGTCAGGCGCTCGCCCGGGTCGGCCGCGAGCGCGCGGGAGAGCAGGCGCGCGAAGTCCGCGCGCGGGATCTCCCGGCCGTCGACCGTGATCCGCTCGCGGACGTCGAACAGGTGCGGCGAGATGTACAGGCCGACGCGGCGGCCGGACGCGCGCAGGACGGAGGCCAGCATCGCGCAGGACGCGCCCTTGCCGTTGGTCCCGGCGACGTGGAAGGCGGGGACGCGGAGGTGCGGGCTGCCGAGGCGGGCGAGGTGCTCGCGCACGCGGTCGAGGCCGAGCTCGATGCGCGCCTCCTGGCGCGCCTCGAGGGCGGCCAGCGCCGCCGCGAACTTCATTTCTGCCGCTCGACCCGGGCGCCGGCGCGGGCCAGCTTCTTCTCGACCGCCTCGTAGCCGCGGTCGATGTGGTAGACGCGCGAGATCACGGTGCGCCCCTTGGCCGCGAGCGCGGCGATCAGGAGCGCCGCCCCGGCGCGCAAGTCCGAGGCCATGATCGGCGCGCCCGACAGGCGCTCGACGCCGGCGACGACCGCCGTCGCGCCCGAGGCCGCGATCTGCGCGCCCATGCGCGCGAGCTCGGCCGCATGCATGAAGCGGTTCTCGAAGACGGTCTCGCGGACCTTCGCGAAGCCGGTGGCCAGCGTCATCAGCGCCGTCCACGGCGCCTGCAGGTCCGTCGGGAAGCCCGGATACGGCGCGGTGCGGATCGACACCGGCTTCGGGCGCTTCTCCATGCGGATCTCGATCCAGCCGCGGCCGGTCTTGACCGCCGCGCCGGTCCGGCGCAGGGCGTCGATCACGGCCTCCAGGTGCGCGGGGTCGGCCCGGGTCAGGCGCAGGCGGCCGCGCGCGGCGGCGGCGGCGATCAGGAAGGTCCCGGCCTCGATGCGGTCGGGGATCACCGCGTGGCGCGCCCCCTTGAGGCGCGCGCGGCCCTCGACGACGACGGTCGAGGTCCCCGCTCCGGAGACCTTCGCGCCGAGCTTCGTCAGGAACGCGCCCAAGTCCGCGATCTCGGGCTCGCGCGCGGCGCCGGAGATCGTCGTGCGCCCGGGCGTCGCGGCGGCGGCCATCATCAGGTTCTCGGTCGCGCCGACGCTCGGGAAGCGCAGTCTCAGGGGTCCGGCGTTCAGCCGGGCCGCGCTCATGATGATGTCGCCCTGGTCGGCGATGCGGCGCGCGCCGAGGGCCTCGAAGCCCTTCAGGTGGATGTCGATGGGGCGCAGGCCGATCGCGCAGCCGCCGGGGATCGGCACGCGCACCAGGCCGAAGCGCGCCAAGAGCGGCCCGGCGGCCAGCACCGAGGCCCGCATCTGCTTGACGATCTCGTAAGGAGCCTGGGTCTTCAGCGACCCGGTGGACTCGACGCGCACCGACGAGCCGTCGACCGTCGCGCGCTTGCCGAGGCTCTCGAGCAGGCGCACGGTCGTCTTGATGTCGCGCAGGGCCGTCGGACAGTTCTCGACGACGCAGGGCTCGTCGGTCAGCAGCGTCGCGATCAGGATCGGCAGGGCGGCGTTCTTCGAGCCGCTGATCCCGATCGTCCCCTCCAGGGGCCGCCCGCCCTCGACGACTAAGCGATCCATTCGGCCGCCATTCTATTATTTTTCCGGGAGCCTTCCGACGGCGATGCGGTCCCGCCCCGAGGCGTCCTTGCGGACGTGGACGCCGGAGAAGCCCGCCGCGTTCAAGAGCCTGGAGACGGCCGCGCCCTGGCGCTCCTCGATCTCGAGGGCCAGGGCGCCGCCGGATTTGAGCATCTTCGGCGCGCCGGCGACGATCGCGCGGATCGCGTCGAGCCCGTCGGGCCCGCCGTCGAGGGCCAACCTAGGCTCCATCCGGACCTCGGGCTCCAGCCGGTCGACGTCCCGCGACGGGACGTAGGGCGGGTTCGAGACGACGAGGTCGGCCCAGCCGCGCAGGCTCTGCCGGTCGGAGAACAGGTCCTCGCGCACGAAGCGGATGCGGTGGTGGACGTTGTGGGCGATCGCGTTCTTGAGGGCCAGCGCCAGCGCCTTGTCGCTGACGTCGGTCGCGAAGATCGTCGCCTGCGGCAGGAGCTGGGAGAGAGCGATCGCCGCGCACCCGGTCCCGGTCCCGATCTCCAGGATCTTCGGCGCCGGGACCGAAGCGATCAGGCGCTCGCACTCGAGCACCAGCTCCTCGGTCTCCGGGCGCGGGATCAGGCAGTCCCGCGAGACCTCGAGGTCGAGGCCGAGGAACGGCTGGGTGCCGACGATGTAGGCGATCGGCTCGCGCCGACCGCGGCGCTTGACCCAGTCCCAGAACTGGAAGGCCTGGCGCTCGGTCAGCGCCCGCTCGCCGCGCGCGGCGGCCGTCCCGCGCCCGACGCCGAGCACCTCGGCGAGCAGGAACTCCGCGCTCGCTCGGGCCTCGGGGACGTCCCGCTCGGCCAGGAAGGACTCGGCCTTCGCCAGCCACCCGGCCGCGTCCATCTCAGGCGTTCTCCAGGCGCAGGCGGCGCGCCTCCTCGCGCAGGGCCTCGAGGACGGGCCCGAGAGCGCCCTCCATGACCTCGGACAGGTTGTGCCAGGAGCGCTCGAGGCGGTGGTCGGTCACGCGGCTCTGCGGGAAGTTGTAGGTGCGGATCTTCTCGGAGCGGTCGCCGGTGCCGACCTGGGAGCGGCGCGCGGACGCGTTCTGCGCCAGCGCCTTCTCGCGCTCCTGGTCGGCGAGCTTGGCCAGGAGGCGCTTCATCGCCTTCTCGCGGTTGCGGCCCTGGCTGCGCTCCTCCTGGCACTCGACGACGATCCCCGTCGGCACGTGCGTGATGCGCACCGCGGTCTCGACCTTGTTGACGTTCTGCCCGCCGGCGCCGCCGGCGCGGTAGGTGTCGAACTTCAGGTCGTCGGGCTTGACCTCGACCTCGACCTCCTCGACCTCGGGCATCACGGCGACGGTGACGGTCGACGTGTGGATGCGCCCCGCGGCCTCGGTCGCCGGGACCCGCTGGACGCGGTGGACGCCGCCCTCGTGGCGCAGCCACGAGTAGACGTCCTTGCCGGAGACGAAGATCACGGCCTGCTTCAGCCCCTTGAGGCCCGTCTGCGACAGCTCGTGGACCTCGACCTTCCAGCCCCTGGTCTCGGCGAAGCGCGTGTACATGCGCAGGAGCTCGGAGGCGAAGAGCGCGGCCTCGTCGCCGCCGGCGCCGGCGCGGATCTCGAGGAAGACGTCCTTCGCGTCGGCCGGGTCCTTCGGCAGGAGGTCGACGCGGATCTCCTCCTCGAGCGCGGCGCGGCGCGCCTCCAGTCCCGGGCGCTCCTCGGCCGCCATCGCGCTCATCTCGGGGTCGGAGGCGAGGTCCGCCAGCCCCGCGAGCTCGTCCTCGAGCCTCTTGAGCTCGCGGACCTTGGCCGCGGCCGCGCTCATCTGCGCGTGGCGCACCGACAGGTCCTTGACCTCGGCGGCCGACAGCCCCCCGGCCGCGAGGCGCGCCTCGATCTCGCGGTAGTCGGCGTCCAGCTTGGCGATCTTGGGGTCCATTTAAAAAGCGGGAGCCCCGGCGAGGCGTCCGCCGGGGCTCCGGGCCGGGGAAAGGCCGCTAGGCGTCTTTCTTCGGGGCCTTGTCCTTCTTCGGGGCCTTCTTGGCGGCGTCCTTGTCCTCTTTCTTCGGAGCCGTCGAGAGGACCTTCGGGCGCTTCGCGGCGCCGCCGACGTGGGCGAGCGTCTTCGTCGCGGACTTGACGGCCTTGCGCTCGACCGTCTTGCCCGAGGTCGCCTCGAAGCGCTTCTTGAAGCGGTCGATGCGGCCGGCGGTGTCGATCAGCTTCTGCTGGCCGGTGTAGAACGGGTGCGAGAACGCGGAGATGTCCAGCTTGACGAGAGGATAGGTCTTGCCGTCCTCCCACTGGACCGTGTCCTTCGCCTGGATCGTCGAGCGGGTGATGAACGATTCGTTGGCCGACACGTCCTGGAAGACGACCGGCCGATAGACGGGGTGGATGCTCTTCTTCATGTGATGGGGTCCCTAAAGGTGGTTGGAGACGTCGACGAACAGTATAGCAAAAAACGGCCGCCGCGGACGCCCGCCTGGACGCCCCGCGGACGGAAGGACTATACTGGGGCCGTGCCCCCCTCCCGGCGCTCGTTCCTGCCGCGCGGCCTGGACGTCTCCGATTGGTCCCGGGTCCGCCCCCTCTACGAGGACCTCCTCGCCCGCCCGCTGGGTTCGGACGCGGCCCTGCGGCGCTGGCTGGAGGACTGGAGCGACCTCAACGACGTCCTGACCGAGGAGAACGCCCGCCGCATGATCCGCAGCCGCCGGGACCGCACCGACGCGCGCGCGGAGAAGGCCTTCCTCGCCTTCGTCTCCGGCACGCTGGCCGAGTCCCGCCCCCTCGACTTCCGTCTGAAGAAGCGCCTGCTCGCCAGCCCGCGGCGGCGCGCGCTGGGCCGGGATTGGCGGACGTTCCTGGCCGCCCTGCGCGGCGAGATCCGCGCCTTCCGCCCGGAGAACGTGGCCCTCGGCGTGCGCGAGCAGCGCCTGATCGGCGCCTACGAGCGCCTGATCGGCCGCATGCAGGTCTCCGTCGGCGGCCGGCGGATGACCCTCGACCGGGCGGCCGCCCTGCTCTCCGGACGGGACGCGGCCCGGCGCCGAGAAGCCTGGCTCGCGATCGCGCGGCGCCGCCTTCGGGACGCGCCGCGCATCGACCGCCTGCTGGACCGCCTCGTGCGCCTGCGCGCGCGCATGGCGCGCAACGCCGGGCTCGGCGAGGCCGGCTACGCGCGCCTCAACGCCCTGACGCGCCGCAAGCTCGACTACGGCGAGGCCGAGTCGGCGCGCTTCGCCCGCGCGGTGGAGAAGACCTTCGTGCCCGCGATGCGCCGCCTGCAGGCGGAGCGCCGCCGCGCGCTGGGAACCCCGACCCTCAAGCCGTGGGACCTGCTCGCGTCCCCGCCGGGAGAGCCCGAACTGCGCCCCTACCGCCGCGACCGCGAGCTCGTCGCCGGCGCCGCGCGCATCTTCCGGCGCCTCGACCCGGGGCTGAGCGCCCTGTTCGAGTCCGTGCGCCGCGCGCGCAACCTCGACCTCTCCAGCCGCCCCGGCAAGGGCCCCGGCGGATTCCAATACTACCTGCCCGTCTCCAAGACGCCGTTCATCTTCATGAACGGCGCCGGGCGGCATCGCGACCTCGTGACCTTCCTGCACGAGAGCGGACACGCGTTCCACTCCCTGTCCAACCGCGGCCGGCGGCTCGGCTTCACGCGCGCGCCGGGCCTCGAGTTCTGCGAGGTCGCCTCGATGTCGATGGAGCTGCTGGCCTCGCGCTTCCTGGAGGAGTTCTATCCGCCCGAGGCCGCCCGCTCGGCCCGGCGCCGGGACCTGGAGAAGGCCGTCGAGCTCCTGCCCTGGGTCTGCGCGATCGACCGCTTCCAGCGCTGGCTCTACGCGCGCCCGCGCGCCTCCGCCGCCGCGCGGACGCGGGCCTGGACCGCGCTGATGGACCGCTTCGGCGGGATCGAGGACTGGTCGGATCTCCCGGCCGCGCGCGCGCGCCGCTGGCAGCAGCAGCTGCACGTGTTCTCCCTGCCGCTCTACTACCTCGAGTACGGCATCGCGCAGGCCGGCGCCCTGCAGGTCTGGCGCGCGTCGCGCCGGTCTCCCGCGCGCGCCCTGCGCCGCTACCGCCGCGCGCTCGCCCTCGGGGGGACGCGCTCCCTGCCGGAGCTGTTCCGGGCCGCCGGCGGGCGGTTCGGGATGGACGAGCGGACCCTGCGCCCCCTCCTCGCCGAGATCGGCGCCGCGCGGCGCGGCTAAGGTCGGTCCCGCAGACCGTTCAGGAAGGAGACGAGCCGCTCGTTGAAGACGGCCGGGTTCTCGACGCTCGAGAGGTGCCCGGCGCCCGGGATCACGTGCAGGCGCGCGCCGGCGATCCGGGCGCGCAGGAGCTCGGCGGCCGGCAGGGGCGTCAGCAGGTCCTGCGCGCCGACCAGGACCGCCGTCGGGACCGTGATCCGGGAGAGCGACCCGGTCATGTCGGGGCGCGCGGCCAGCGCCGCCAGGGCCGCGGCGACGGCCTCGGGGAGCGCGGCGCCGATCAGGGCCTTCAGGAAGCCGACGGCTCGCGGGTTCCCGGCGAGCGTCTCCGGGGCCAGCGCGCCGGCCAGGAACGGCTCGGCGAAGGCGGCCACGCCGCGCGCGCGCACGGAGTCGATCGCGGCCGCGCGCTGGGCCTTGCCCTCGTTGGAGTCGGCCTCGGCGCGCGTGTCGCACAGGACGAGCGCGCGCACGCGCTCCGGGCGCTTCTCGGCGGCGCGCAACGCCACGTAGCCGCCCATCGACAGACCGGCGAGGACGGCCTTCTCGACGCCCGCCGCGTCCAGCGTCTCGAAGAGGTCGTCGACCGCGTGCTCGATCAGCCAGGAGCCGGAGAAGGGCGTGCCGCCGAAGCCGCGCAGGTCGGGCGCCAGGACGCGGAAGTCCCGCAGGGCCGCCGCCTGGGGCTCCCACATCGCGCCCGAGAGCGGGAACGCGTGCAGGAGGACGACGGCCGGGCGGCGCGCGTCCCCGGACTCCCTCAGCGCGAGCTTCACCAGCCCTTCCCCCACTTGCGGCGCGGGTCGCGGCGCGCGTTCCGGGCGCTCGTGCGGCCGATCACGCCGCGCGGGCTGACCGGCCGGCCGTAGCGGTCGCGCACCTCGAAGTGCAGGTGCGGCCCCGTCGAGATCCCCGTCGAGCCGACGCGGCCGAGCAGGGTCCTGCCGCGCTCGACGATCTGGCCGACGTGGACGTAGATCTTCGACAGGTGGCCGTAGAGCGTGCTCTCGCCGTTGAAGTGGCGGATCTCGACGAGCTCGCCGTACCCCTCGTGCCAGCCCGCCGAGACGACGCGCCCCGAGCGCGCCGGGTAGACGGGAGTGCCGTACGGCTTCGGGATGTCGAAGCCGTCGTGGAAGATCCGCCGGTGCAGGATCGGGTGGAAGCGGTAGCCGAAGCCCGACGAGATGCGCGGCCAGTTCTGCGAGCGGAACGGGAAGTGGTACGTGTCGAAGCTCATCCGCACGCCCGGGATCAGCAGGCGGTCGCCGCGCTTGAGCTCGTAGGGCGCCAGCAGGGCGATCCCGGGCAGGCGGTTGGCGCGCGCGATCAGCTCCTTGAGCTCGCGGCGGGCCGCCGCCCCGCTGCGGAAGCGCGCGACGATCCGGTCGAGGGTCTCCGACGCGCGTCGGACCTCGTAGAGCTCGCCGTCGCGGTTCGGGATCGTCAGGCGCATGCCCGGGTACATCAGCAGCAGCTCGTCGTGGTTCGTCGACTGCAGGGCCGACAGCGTCGTCCCGTACTCCTTCGCGATCTTCGACGCGCTGTACTCGCCGCGCTCGACGCGATGGACCGCGTAGAGCAGGCGCTTGGCGTCCTTCAGGGCCGCCGGCGGGGGCTCGTCGGGACCCGCGGGCGTCAGCACCGAGTAGCGCGCGAACGCCGCCGCCGACGGCAGCGGGGCCGCCGCGCGCGCGGGGACGGCGAGCAGGACGGCGGCCGCGGCGGCGAGGAGCCTCATCCGGCCAGGTTCGACAGCTCCATCGACTTCATGAAGTCCTTGTTCGTCTTCGTGGACAGGATCTTCTCGCGCAGCAGGTCCATCGCCTCCACGGACTGCAGCGGCGCCAGCACCTTGCGCAGGATCCAGATCTTGTTGATCTCGTCCTCGCTGAGGAGCAGCTCCTCCTTGCGCGTGCCGGTGCGGTTGATCTCGATCGCCGGCCACATGCGCCGGTCGGCGAGCTTGCGGTCGAGGTAGACCTCGGAGTTGCCGGTGCCCTTGAACTCCTCGAAGATCACCTCGTCCATGCGCGAGCCGGTGTCGATCAGCGCGGTCGCCAGGATCGTCAGGCTGCCGCCCTCCTCGATGTTGCGGGCCGCCCCGAAAAAGCGCTTCGGCTTGTGCAGCGCATTGGCATCGACACCGCCGGACAGGATCTTGCCGGAGTGTG
>JAGWRY010000126.1 GCA_028869495.1 Elusimicrobiota bacterium
CAGGCGCGGCCGGCGCGGCGAGGGACGGCGTGAGCGAGACCGCCGGAACCGCCGACGGCGCGGCGTCGACGCCGCCGCCGACCGGCGCCTCGATCGGAGGGACCTCGACGGGTCCGGGGAACGCCGCCGCCGGCAGCAGGAGGACCGCGGCCGCCAGGGCGGCCGCGCGCGGGGACAGACGGCGTCCGCCGGGAGAGCGCGCTCTCATCCTCCTTAGTGTAGCGTCGTCCGCCGCGCTGTCAAGGGCGCGGCGGCCGCCATTCGGACCGCCAATTCAGCCGGAGTTCAACGCCGCTTCGGCCGCGCGACAGCCTCCGGGGCTATCCTGCGGGCATGAAGCTCAAGACTCCGACGCTGGCGACGGCGCTCCTGCTCCTGGCGGGAACGGCCTCCGCCTCGGAGCTGGGCCGCCTGGCGCGGACCCTCGGCGAGGAGGCGCGCATGGCGGGCCTGAAGCGCGTCGCGGTCGTCGGCTTCCGGGCGGACGCCGGCGCCCGGGACGGGCGCGGCGCGGAGCTGGCGGACCGCCTCGTGACGGACCTGGTGCGCGACGGAAGGGTCCAGCCGGTCGAGCGCGGCCTGGTCGCGGAGCTCGCCCGCGAGCTCTCGCTGGACCGCACCGGGGCGGTCCAGGGCGGGCTGAGCCGCCGCCTGCGCCTGGCGCCCGTGGACGGGCTGATCGTGGGCCGCTACGATTCGGACGGCGGCAAGCTGAGAGTCTACGTCCGCGTCGTCGACGCGCGCAGCGGCGTCATCGTCGGCGCCGGCCGCGCCGAGGTCGCCGACGACCGCGCGGACGACCCGTTCTTCGTGCCCGTGCCGAAGCTCGCCGGGGACTTCCCGCCGCTGGACGCGGATTCCGCGGACGGGGGGTCCGCCTCCGCCGACGCCGTCCCGGCGGCCCCCGCGGACGGCTACGGCCTGCGCGACGCGCCGGCCGGCCGGCTCTCGTCCCTGCCCGGGCTGGACGACGCCGCGGGCGCGCCGCAGACCGAGTGCACGGGCGCCGCGGCGCGCGTGAACCGGCTCCAGGAGGACGTGCTGAACCTGAAGGCGCGCTACTGGGCCCTGCGCCTGCGCCTGGGCCTGGACGGCGCCGACGTCACCGTCAACCCGAGCACGACGATCCCGGACGCGGACCTGCGCCGGCGCTTCATCGCCGAGGTCGGCGCCTGGCACGCGGCCCCGTCGATCCCGCCGCTGACCCGCGGCGACCTCGCGCGGCTGTCGTCCGCCGAGGGGCGCTCCTACGAGCTGGTGCGGGACTGCGGCCTCTGACTTAAGACCGATTTCAGCGCCGCCTAGGCGGCGCCTGGACGAAAGGAGACAGACTATGAACGTGAAGCCCCGGATCCTGATCGCAGACGACGACGCCGGAGTGGCCGCCGTGATCGCGCGCGTGCTCGAGCCCGTCGGCTGCGAGCTCCAGCGCGCCGCGACGGGGCCCGAGGCGCTCGCCGCCGCCGCCGCCTCGGCGCCGGACCTGGTCCTGCTCGACGTGCGCATGCCGGGCCTGTCGGGCTGGGGCGTCCTGGCCCGCCTGCGCGGCAGCGCCGCGACGCGCACGACCCCGGTCGTGATGCTGACCGGCTGCGGGGAGGTCGGCGACAAGGTCGAGGGGTTCGGCCTCGGCGCCGACGACTACGTGACGAAGCCCTTCTCGGGCGACGAGCTGAGGGCGCGCGTCTTCGGCCTCCTGCGCCGCCACCGCGAGACCCTGCACGCCCACCCGCTGACCGGCCTGCCCGGCAGCCCGTCGATCGAGGCCGAGGTCGAGCGGCGCATCGCGGAGAAGCTCCCGTTCGCCTTCTTCCACGCCGACATCGACCGCTTCAAGTCCTTCAACGACGCGTACGGCTACGAGCGCGGCGACCGGACGATCGCGGCCGCGGCCCTGGCCCTGCGCCGCGGCGTCGAGCGGGCCGGCGACCTCGAGGGCTTCGTCGGCCACGTCGGCGGCGACGACTTCGCGCTGGTCTGCTCGGAGGCGCGCGCCGCGATCGTCGCGGACCTCGCCGTCCAGGCCTTCGACGAGTCCGTCCCGGTCCTGCACGACCCGGCCGACGCCGAGCGCGGCTGGTACGAGGCGGCGGACCGGCGCGGGACGCGCCGGCGCTTCCCCCTCCTCTCGCTGACGCTGGGCGGCGTCTCGACCCGGCGGCGCCGCCTGGACCGCTACGCGAAGGCCGTCGCCCTGGCCTCGGAGATGAAGGCCTGGCTGAAGTCGCGGCGCGAGACGGGTCCCAGCGCCTGGGACCTCGACCGGCGCACGGATGCCCCGGAGGCTCACGCATGAAGACCGTCGCCGACTCCCGTCTCGAAGAGCGCCTGCCCGCGCAGATCCTGGCGTCCAGCCGCGACATCGTCCTGGTCAAGGACCGCCGCTCGCGCCTCGTCTGGGCCAACCAAGGCTACCTCGACTTCTGGGGCCTGAGCCTCGACCAGATCCGCGGCCGCCGCGCGGCGCCCCCGAGCCCGAACGGGCCCGAGCCCTTCCTCGCCGACGACGCGACGGTCTTCCGCACCGGCCGCGCGCTGGTGCGCGAGGAGGAGGCGGTCACCGCGCCGGACGGGCGCACCCGCTGGCTGAGGACGGTCAAGACGCCGCTCTTGAACGAACAGGGGCAGGCGACCCTGCTGGTCGTCGTCGCCCGCGACGTGACCGAGAAGCGGGCCTACCGCATCGCCCTCGACCGGATCAACGAGTGCCTGCTCGCCTCGGGGCCGGACCCGCTCGAGAACATCTCGCGCCTGACCGGACTCTGCGGCGAGCTCCTCGGGGCGGACTGCGCGGTCTACAACCGCCTCGAGAAGGGCATCCTCAGCGCGGTCGGCCAGTGGAACGTGCCGGAGGATTTCAACCCGGTGCGCGAAGCCGACGGGAGCCTCTGCGGCGACGTCGCCGCGCGCGGCGCCGACGAGCCGCTGTTCGCCTGCCTCCTCGGCAAGCCGCGCGGCGGTCCCCGCGCGTGCACGACCTACGCGGGCCGCGCGGTCCGCAGGGACGGGCGGACGCACGGCGTCCTGAGCGCGCTCTTCGACGGCGACGTCCAGCCCGGCCCGGTCTTCGCGAAGGTGATGGGCATCCTCGCCGCCGCGATCGCGGCCGAGGAGGAGCGCCTCGGCGCGGGCAAGGCCCACGCGCGCCTCACGGACGAGCTGCGGCAGGCGCACAAGATGGAGGCCGTCGGGCGCCTGGCCGGCGGGATCGCGCACGACTTCAACAACACGCTGACGACGATCAAGGGCTACGCGGAGATGCTGCGCGCGGGCGCGGGCACGGCCGAGGCCCGGACCGACGCCGCCGAGGTGCTGAAAGCCGTCGATTTCGCGGCGTCGCTGACGCGCCAGCTCCTCGCCTTCGGCCGCCGCCAGATGCTCGTGCCCCGCCCGCTCGACCTCGCCGAGGTCGTCCGCGGCGCCGCGCGGATGCTGACCCGCCTGATCGGCGAGGACGTCCGCCTCGTCGTGGAGCTCCCCGACTCCCCCCTGCCGGTCTACGCGGACCCGAGCCAGCTCGAGCAGGTGCTCGTGAACCTGGCGCTCAACGCGCGCGACGCGATGCCCGACGGAGGCGCGCTGACCGTGCGCGCCCGGGAGGCCGCGGAGAGCGAGGTCCCGCCCGACGAGGACGGCGCCCCGGCGTCCGGGCGCTACATAGCCCTCAGCGTCGCCGACGACGGCGTCGGCATCAGCCCGGAGATCCTGCCCCACATCTTCGAGCCCTTCTTCACGACGAAGGAGAAGGGGAAGGGCACCGGTCTGGGGCTGGCGACGGTCTACGGCGTCGTCGCGCAGAGCGGCGGGCGCCTGTCCTGCGAGAGCGCGCCCGAGCGCGGGACGACCTTCCGCATCTGGCTGCCGCGCTGCGAGGCCGCCCTGCGCCCCGCCGCGGCCGCCGAGACGGTCTCCGACCTGCGCGGACGCGGGCGGGTCCTCCTCGTCGAAGACGACGCCGCGATCCGGCAGATGCTGGCCCGCGCGCTGAAGACGGCCGGCTACGAGGTCGCGGCCGCCGCGAACGCGGACGAGGCCCTCTCCCTCGAAGCCGGAAGGGAGATCGATGTGCTGGTCACCGACGTCGTGATGCCCGGCCGCAACGGGCGCCAGCTCGCGATGGCGCTCGAGAAGAGGCGCCCGGGGCTGAAGGTGCTCTACATGTCGGGCTACACCGACGACGCCGCCTTCCGCAGCGCCCTGCGCCCGGGCACCGCCTTCCTGCAGAAGCCGTTCAACCCGTCCGACCTCTGCCGGAAGCTCAAGGAACTGCTCGCCGCGGCGGGCGCTCCCTAGGACCGCGGCCCGGCCGCGGCGGCCGGGCCGCGGGCCAGCGCCGCCAGCGCGGCGACCGCCTCCGCCGC
>JAGWRY010000127.1 GCA_028869495.1 Elusimicrobiota bacterium
CGGTCTCGCCGCGCGCCTTCGCGCGCTC
This sequence comes from Elusimicrobiota bacterium, assembly GCA_028869495.1. Classification (GTDB taxonomy): domain Bacteria; phylum Elusimicrobiota; class Elusimicrobia; order UBA1565; family UBA9628; genus GWA2-66-18. The sequence continues at coordinate 29 of JAGWRY010000127.1, forward strand.
GCGGCGCGTGCCGGACTCGACGCGCCTGGCGCGCGGCTCCGCGGGAGCCGCGGCCGATTCGGCGCCGCACCTGAAGCGCCTGCCGCCGCCGATCGACCTGTCCCAGCCTTGACAACCCCCGGACCGGGGGGTATAGTCAGCTTTGGAGGTCCCACCCTTATGGCCATCATCGACCGCGTGAAATACGACGGGCCCGGCGACGTCCTCGTCTGGCGCTTCCCGTCCGACCAGCTGAGCTGGGGCACCCAGGTGATCGTCAACCAGGCGCAGGAGGCCCTGTTCTTCAAGGGCGGCAAGGCGCTCGACGTGCTGGGCCCGGGCACGCACACCCTGCGCACGGCCAACATCCCGCTCCTGCGCGGCCTGATCGCGGCGCCGTTCGGCGGCGAGACCCCGTTCGCGGCCGAGATCTACTACGTGAACAAGGCGGTGGACCTCGACGTCAAGTGGGGGACGAACAACCCGATCCCGATCCTCGACCCGAAGTACAACGTCTTCCTGCCGGTGCGCGCGTTCGGCCAGTTCGGGATCCAGGTCGGCGACTCGCGCGCGTTCGTGACCCAGATCTCGGCGACGAGCCCCCAGTTCACGGCCGACCAGCTGTCGAACTACTTCCGCGGCGTCCTGCTGACGAAGGCGAAGGACTACATCGCCGAGACGATCGTCAAGCGCAAGATCGACGTGCTCGAGATCGCCGCCTACCTCGAGGACATGTCCGGCGCGATCCAGGAGAAGCTCTCCGCCGACTTCGCGAAGTTCGGCGTGAACCTCGTCAACTTCTACCTGAACTCGGTCGACGTGCCCGAGGACGACGACACGGTCGTGCGCCTGAAGAAGGCGCTCGCCGACAAGGCCGAGCTCGACATCCTGGGCGACAAGTACCAGCAGAAGCGCACGCTCGACGTGATGGAGAAGGCCGCCGGCAACGAGGGCGGCGGCGCGGGCGCCGGGATGGGCCTGGGCGCGGGCCTGGGCATGGGGATGGGCATGGGGCAGATGATGGGCGGCATGATGGGGCAGATGAACCCGAACGCCCCTCAGCAGCCGCAGGGCCCCGCCGCGGCGGCGGGCGCGGCCGGGGCCGCGGGCGCGAAGTTCTGCGCGCAGTGCGGCAAGCCCCTGGAGCCGGGCGCGCGCTTCTGCGCGTCCTGCGGCGCGAAGATCGGCTGACGCGCGGTCAGGGCCGGACCGGCGGCAGGACGAAGTCGGTCCCCCGGTACGGGTGGACCGTCTCCGTCAGCCCGGACGGCGTCGCCGCGACGGTCATATAGTGCGCGAAGCGGCGCATGTCGTAGCCCGGGGGCAGGGGATACAGCGGCGAGCCGCCGCCGCCCGAGATCACGTAGCGCACGCCGTGAAGGTCGGCCGCCCAGAAGGCGTGGATGTGGCCCATGAAGACGGCCTTCACGTCCGAGGTTTCGACGAGGCGCTCGAAGTCGGAGCTGCCTTCCTTGAACCAGTTCTCGAAGAAGTCCTGGACCGGGCTGCGCTCCGCCTCGATCGCGCTCGCCGGCAGGGACGCGACGATCGGCAGGGGCTTCGCGTGCCGCAGGTAGGCGGGCGGCACGTGCGTGTAGATCACCTTGGGGCCCGGCACGTTCAGCGCGCCGGAGAGCCAGGCGATCTGCGCGGGCGTCACGACGCGGTCGGAGCTGTCGAGGGCGATGAAGCGCCAGCCGCCGTAGTCGAAGAAGTAGTCGCGCGGCCCGAAGACCGCGTCGTAGAGGACCTTGTCGGCGTCGCCGTTCGGGCGCGAGCGGTCGTGGTTGCCGATGCAGCGCAGGAGCGGCACGGTCGAGTCCGCGTCCATCCAGGCGACGTGCGCGCGGTAGTTCGGGACCGTGCCCTCGCTGACGAAGTCGCCGAGCTGGAGGATGAAGCGCGGGTCGCGGGCCTGGAGCGCCGCCATCTCCTTGGCGAAGACGTCCTTGCCCGGCTCGAAGATCCGCTCCCACGGGAAGCGCCCCGGCTCGGCGTCGCCGATCACGCCGAAGGTGAAGCTCGTCCCCGCCGGCGCGGAGCCGAGCCGGGCGAGCTCGGCGTCGATGCCGACGCGGGCCTTGGCCGCGATCAGGTCGGGCGTCGCGACCGTGCGGCCGAAGGTCTCCGGCGCGGCCTCGGGCGTCAGCGGGGGCGCGGGCAGTTCGAAGCGCGGGAGCGGACCGCGGGAGCCGTCGAAGAGCGCGCCGCCGCCGGAGGCGGCGGCGAAGGCCGGGGCGAGGAGCAGGGCCAGCGCGAGGGCTCCCGTTCTCATCGTCGTCATCTTACCACAGTCCGCCCTGCCCCTTGACATCGAACACAAGTTCGACTATCCTTATCTCCGCGCCGGCCGAGGGCGCGCGAAGAGAGGATGAAGCCATGATCAAGGACGACTTGACCCCGCGCCAGCGCCAGATCCTGGACCTGCTGCGCGATTTCACCGCCGAGCACGGCTATCCGCCCACCGTGCGCGAGCTGGGGCGCCTGGCCGGCGTCAGCTCCCCGGACACCGTCCAGTACCACCTCGGCAAGCTGCGCGAGAAGGGCCTTCTGGAGGAGGCGCACGGCCGCTCGCGCGCCGCCCAGATCGCCGCCGACGAGCGCGTCGCGCTGGTCCCGCTCCTCGGCCGCGTCCCGGCCGGCCCCGCCTCCGGCGCCTACGCCGAGGCCGACGGCCACGTCCCGGTCGCCCTCGAGCGCGGCGACGCGTCCGGCCTTTTCGCGCTGAAGGTTCACGGCGACTCGATGGAGAGCACGCTGTGGAACGGCGACACCGTCGTCGTGCGCTGGCAGGAGACCGCCTCGACCAACGACGTCGTCGTCGTCCGCTACGACGACGGCGAGGCGACCGTCAAGCGCCTGAGGCTGAAGCCCTCCGGCCTGGTCCTCGTCCCCGACAACCCGAAGTACGAGCCCTTCCCGATCGGCGAGGGACGCATCGCGGGCAAGGTCATCTCGCTCATCCGCAAGCTCTAGGGCGCGGCCGCCCGTCAGGGCGTCGAGGCGTCGGCCAGCATCACGGCGACGGGCGCCCGGTCGCCGAGCGAGGCGAGGATCTCGGGGCTCGAGTAGAACACGTCCAGGTCCACCGCGCGCGGGATCCCGGGCACGCGCCCGTTGACCGCGTACTGCCAGAAGGTCCACGGGCGGCCGTCGGACAGGACCGGCTTCGTGCGCGAGGTCGCGCTGATCCAGACGCGGTAGCCGGGCTCGCCCCGGAAGTAGCGGTCGTAGAGGCCGACGTTCACGTAGAGGACCGGCTCGCGGCCGCCGTAGGCGGCGCGCACGCGCGACAGGAAGGCGTCCAGGCGCTGGAGCAGGAGCTTTTTCGAGGGCAGGTTCGGGCAGGACGGCGAGGGCTCCAGGTCCACGGCCGCGGGCAGGGCGGCGTCCTCCGGCGGGGCGGTCTTCAGGAAGTTCGCGGCCTGGGAGGCGCCGTCGCGGCAGGCGTCGAAGAAGTGGTAGGCGCCGCGGCGCAGGCCGGCGGCGGCCGCGCCGGACCAGTTGGCGGCGAAGCGCGCGTCCAGGCCCGAGGCGCCCTGCGTGGCCTTGATGTAGGCGAAGGAGAGGCCCGCGCCGGCGACCAGGCTCCAGTCGACCGCGCCCTGGTAGTGGGAGACGTCGACGCCGCGCACCGCGTAGGGGCCGACGTCCGGGGCGGCTTCGACGCCCAACGGGGGCAGGGACTCGGCCAGCGCCTTCTGGGCCTGCGCCTGCGCGCCGATCGCGGCCAGCTCGCCGGAGAGGTCCGCGGTCCCCGCGAACTGCGCGCGGGCGGGGGCCGCCGCGAGGGCGGGGAGGAGCGCGATCAGGAGCAGGGCCGGTCGCCGCATGGCTTTAGGATAGCCGGAAGGCCCAGAAAATCGCGGGCCCGAGGGCCCAGAAAAAAGAGGGACTAAAGGCCCACCCGCCTTTGACAGGCGCCGGCGCGCCGCGCTAGAATGGAGCCTCGAACCCCCGCTTCAGGAGGTCCCCCATGCTCGCCGCCGCCCTGCTCGCCGCCGC
>JAGWRY010000128.1 GCA_028869495.1 Elusimicrobiota bacterium
GCGAGAGCCCCCGTCCAGGCGGCCGCGGCGGGAAGCGCCGCGGCGCCCGGCGCGCGGGCGGCGGCCGAGACGGCCTCGACGACCTGAGAGGAGGCGGGGCAGGCGAGCGCCGCGCTGAGCGCGGCGGCGAGAACGGCCTTGGCGGTGCGCATTCCTTTCCTAAATTATAGTCGCCGCGGCCCGTCCCTTCCGCGGTCCAAAGTCCCAGCCGGTCCGCGTCAATGGTCCTACCGCAAACGTGCGGGGCGCGCGCCGTGCGGGCGCGCGCCCCGCTTCAAACTGATGAAAGCCGCCTCGGGTTGCCGTACGGGTTGAGGGGGCGGCGGCTTTCGCGGACATTCTAGCACGCGCACGCCCCCTCACGCAAGCGCACGCGCCCATGATATAATCCGCGGATGAGCCATTATCGCCAGCTTCGCGCCGCCCTCGCGCACAAGCTCGCCGGACGCGGCCTCGTCCACGTCGTCGGCGGCACTCCCGTCCCGCGCAACTTCGACGTCGATTACCCGTTCCGGCAGACCTCCGACTTCCTGTACCTGACCGGCGTCGAGGAGCCCGGCTGCCACCTCGTGATCGACCCCGAGACGCGCCGCGAGACGCTCTTCGTGCCCCGCATCGACGCCCACCACCGCGTCTGGGAGGGCCACGTCCCGAGCCCGGCCGAGGCCCGCCGCCTGTTCGGCGTCGACCGCGTGATGTACGCCGACGAGCTCAAGAAGGTCGTCGGCCGCCGCCGCGTCGCCTCCCGCGCCGCCCTGCGCGACGCCCTCGACGACCTGCGCGCGTGCAAGACCGAGGGCGAGCTCGCGCTGATGCGCCGCGCCAACGAGATCAGCGGCGCCGCGCACCGCGAGGTCATGCGCTCGGCCCGGGCCGGGATGCGCGAGTACGAGGTCCAGGCCCTCTTCGACGCGGCCTGCCTGCGCGCGGGCCTCAAGCACCTGGCCTACCCGTCGATCGTCGCGACGGGCGCCAACGCGGCGGTCCTCCACTACCGCCGCAACGACGCGCCCCTCCGGGACGGCGAACTGCTGCTGATCGACGCGGGCGCCGAGGACAAGGGCTACGCGGCCGACATCACGCGCACGTTCCCGGTCTCCGGACGCTTCACGCGGCGCCAGCGCGACGTCTACCAGATCGTGCTCGAGACGCAGAAGGCCTGCATCGACGCCTGCCGGCCGGGCGTCGTCTCCGCCGACCTGCACGTGCGCTCGATGCGCCTGATCGCCGAGGGCCTGAAGTCGCTCGGGCTCCTGCGCGGCGAGACGGACGGCCTCGTCGAGGGCGGCGCGGTGCGCCTGTTCTACCCGCACGGCCTGACGCACATGCTCGGCCTGGACGTCCACGACGTGACCGGCGGCCGCCGCCGCAAGATGCCGAACCCGACCAAGGTGCCGGTCCGCTTCTGCGCGAAGCTCGAGCCCGGCTTCGTGATCACGATGGAGCCCGGCGTCTACTTCATCGCGGCGCTCCTCAAGGACCCGGCCCTGCGCCGCAAGCACAAGGCGTCGGTCGACTTCGCGAAGGCCGAGACCTTCCTCGACTTCGGCGGCGTGCGCATCGAGGACGACGTCGTGGTGCGCCCGTCGGGGCCGCCTCTGAACCTGACGAGCGTCCCCAAGGAGATCGCCGACGTGGAGGCCGCGTGCGCGCGGGCCTGAACCCCGCGGCGCTCGCGCTCCCTCTCCTTCTCGCGGCCGTCCCCGCGCTCGCCCAGGACGCGGGGCGCCCCGTCACCTTCCGCGCCCTTCCGGGACTGCGCTTCTCGGTCCAGCGGGGCGCGACGGCCCCGCGCGTCGTCTACGACAGCGGCCTCAGCGACCCGCTCCCCGACGCCTGGGACACGGTTCTCATCCAGGGAGACCTGCCCGACCCGGCGGTCTCCTTCCAGGTCTCCCGCCCCGGCGCCGGCGCCTGGACGACGCTGGAGGTCCATCGCTTCCCGAACGGGCGCTTCTGGGCGAAGGCGCGCACGTCCGAGGCCGCCGGCCCGCTGAGACTGCGCGCGCTGGCCGCGGGAGCCGGACCCGCGCCGCGCGTCGACGTCTACGGCGTCACGGTCTTCTCGTCGGCGGCCCCGCCGCCCGCGCCCGCGGCCCC
>JAGWRY010000129.1 GCA_028869495.1 Elusimicrobiota bacterium
ACGGAGCTCGCCAGGCGCCGGGCCGTGCGCGCGGAGCTCGAGCGCGCGCTGGGCCCGACGCTCGAGGGGGGGTGCTGCGACGACCTCTACCGCAGCGCGCTCGTGCTGGCCGACGCGGCGGCCGCGGACGGCGCGGCGGAGCCCTTCGCGGCCCTCTCGCGCCTGACCGAGCGGCGCGGGGAGCCGGCGACCCTGCCGATCGTGCTGACGCGGACCGCCTGGCGCGTCTGGTCGCGCCTGCCCTATCTCGAGTCGCCGCTGCGCTTCCTGGAGGCCGCGGGCGACGGCGACGACGGCCTCGTCGCGGCCGGCTCTCCCCTGCCCGGGGTCTGGCAGTACCGCTGGGGCGCGGCCGCGCCGGCGTCCGCGCCGGCGCCCGACGCGCTGGTCCTCGCTCTGGGGCGCGAGAGCCTGGCCACCCTGCGTCTGACCTGGCGCTGGCAGGTCAGCGGCGCCTCGCCGCTCTCGCCCGCCTACGCCCTGCACTACGCGCTGAGCCGGACGCTGAGCCTGCGCCTCCTGCTCGAGCGCGGCGTCGCCGCGCCGGCCTTCGCGCTGGACCCCCTGCGCGCGCGCTTCGCCGCGGAGTTCCCGGACGAGGCGGACGCGCTCGCGCGCCTGCAGGCGCGCCTCGAAGAGAGCGACGGCCCCGCGCCCTGGACCGAGCTCTACGATTGGACCGACGCCCAGTTGAGGCGGGCCGCGGAGGCGGGGCGATGACGCCGCGCGCGAAGCGCGCCCTGCGCTGGGCGCTCCTGGCGGCCTGCTTCGCCGCCGATCTCGTCCTCGCGAGCCTGCGCCAGGACCAGCTGCGCTGGGTCGGCGTGATCCCGCAGTCGGGAGGCTTCAAGCTCCGTCACCTGATCCAGTACGCGCCGCAGGGGGCGCTGGCGGCCGACTGTCTGAGCGGGCTCGCCTGGCCGCCGCGCGCGGCGGCGGCGATCCTGCTGGTCACGCTGGCGGCCGGGATGTCCGAATGGCGGGAATGCTACGTGCCGACCCGCTTCGGCTCCTGGACGGACGTGCTGTGGGGCTTGGCCGGAGCGGCGATCGGGGTGCTCGCCTACCGGCTCCGGGCGCGCCGGGGCGGCCGCCGATGACGCGCGGCGAGCGGACGCTCCGTCGGCTGGGGGGCGCGGCCGCCCTCGCGGCGCTCGCCCTTTGGTATCGCCCGGTCCTCGGGGCGTTCTTCCTCGAAGGGGACGACTACAAGATCCTGACGGCCGCGAGGAACCCGGGCGCCTCCTCGTGGAGATACTGGCTCTTCATGTTCACGCACCCGGCGGTCAACGCGCCGCAGTACCGCCCGCTGTCCTATTTCGCTATCCCGTACGCGGCGCGGGCGGTGTTCGGCGCGGACCCGCGGGCCTTTCACGCGGCCGCCCTCGCCTTGTTCCTCGTCACGGTCGTTCTCTGCCGGCGCTGGCTGTCGGCCGCGCTGGAGGACGAGCGCGCGGCTCTGCTGGGGACCTTCTGCTACGCGCTCTACGGCGGACACTGGGCCCTGCTCCCGTCGCTCGCGAACCTCGGGAAGTACTACCTGCCGCTGGCCGCTCTCCTGCTCGGCCTGCTCTGGTCCGCCCGCAAGGAACCCCTGACCCTCGGTCGCGCCGCGGCCCTGGGCGCGCTGACCGCCGCGGCCGTCGCCGCCCAAGAGGGCGCCTTCGTCTTCCCGCTCGTCTTCTTCCTCCAGGCCCGGGCGGACGGGCGCGGGCGCGAGCGCGCGTGGCTGGCGGCCTTCCTACCGTCGGCCGCCTATCTGCTCCTGCGGCTGACCGTCTGGGGCGTCCCGCACGCCGGGTTCATGGACGTGAGCTGGACGCTCCTCCCGTTCGGGCTCGTCCACTTCGCCGGGGTCCTCGTCAAGCAGACCTTCTCTCCGCGCTGGCCGCCCGACGTCACCATGCGCTTCAGCTGGGCCGGCGCGTCCGCGCTGGCGGCCTGGACCGCGGCCGCGGCGTGGGAGCGGGCGCGCCGGCGGGAGAACCGGAGCGCGTTCTCCCTGTTGGCGGCGCTCGCGATCCTGGCGCCGTTCTCCGTCCTGCGGCGGCACCTGTTCCTCGGACGGGAGATCTGGGCGGCCCCGATGGCGGCGCTCCTCGTCGGGGTCTGGTCGCGCCGCCTGCTCTCCGGCCTGCGCGGCCGCGCGCTCCCGGCGGTCGCGCTGGCGGCCGCCGCGGGACTGGCCGCGAAAGCGCCGGGCCAGAGGCGCGCCGCCGAGTCGGTCTACCGCTTCGCGGCCGCCGGCGAGAGGGAGTATCTCGACGAGGTCTCATCCCTGCCGCCGGACGGCGTCGTCGGCTTGGGCGGAGCCGCGGGGCGGGGTCCGGGGGGGGCTCTCGGCGACGTGCGCAAGCTCTGGCTGCGCGACCGGGTCGAGCCCGGACTGCTGGCCCTGCGCCAGCCGCGCCGGACGTACGTGATCGCGCTCGAGAGGGGCGGCGTCCTCGTGCGCGGCGGGACCTTCTTCTATTCCCAGGGCGGGCGCTGGTACGACTCGATGGGGCATCCGCAGGACGTCCGCGTCCCCGAGGCGACCTCCTTCGCGAAGCTGCGCCTGCCCGGCTGGTTCGGCTGGCCCAAGACCGGCGCGCCGGACTCCGACTAGAGCCCGGCCTGCCCCGTCACGGGCGGGAGAGGAATTCGGCCAGCGCGCGGGCGGAACAGGCGGGGTCGGGGCCGAGGAAGAACTCCCGGCTCTCGGCGCGGCGCAGAAGACGGACGGCGGTCCGCGCGCGGGCGGCGGCGATCGCGGCGAGA
>JAGWRY010000130.1 GCA_028869495.1 Elusimicrobiota bacterium
GCCCGGATATGTCTGTGACTGCGGGAAACTGCCAAGCGGACGCAAGGATAAATGCGAGCGTTGACGCTCCAATCAGCACGCCGAACTTTGCCAAACGTAATAGGTAGGACGATTTAGGCTCGCCGCTTCGGGGCTCGGGGCCGCGCCACCTCCAAAGGAATCTAACGAGAGACGAGCGCGGAGCCATACGTATCAAAACGTCCAAACACGCTATGCTGACGATAAATGCGAGCAGAGGCAGGAAGTGCATGTGGATTGCTGCCCAGGCGCCGTAAGCGAGCAGAAGGAGCCATGGCCAACGTCGCGGTTGTCTGGCACTGCGAACATCGCGGCTCATGCCTGAAGTGTAACGGGTGAATTCGCGAAATTCCAGTTCGCGAAGCACGGCGGCGGGCGCGAGGCGGGAACGGAAAACGGAAGATCGGCCGCTAGACGAACATCGCGAGCACCGCGTTGAAGCGGCGCCCGAACTCGGCCAGGAGGCCGTGGACCTCGAGGGGTTCGGCGTAGACCTCGACGGGGCGGGCGAGGTCGACCGAGGCGATCGGGATCGTGAAGCAGAAGGTCGCGCCCAGCCCCTTCCAGGACTCGGCCCAGATGCGGCCGCCGTGGAGCTCGACCATCGCGCGGGCCAGCGTCAGGCCCAGGCCGGTGCCCTTGGCCGCCTTCGTGTTGCTCGCGCTCGACTGCTCGAACAGCGCGAAGACCTTCTCGAGGTCGGCGGCCGGCACGCCCGGGCCGGTGTCCTTGACCTTGAAGAGCAGGGTTCCCTGGTGCTCCCGGGCGCCTTCGACGACGGCGACGGTGACGGTGCCGCGGGTCGGGGTGAACTTGATCGCGTTGGAGAGCAGGTTGATCAGCACCTGGACGACGCGGCGGCTCTCCGCCGAGACGCGCGGCAGGAGCGGGGCCACGTCCTTGACGATCCGGACGCCCTTGGCGGTCGCGGCGGCCTTCAGGGCGTCGACGGCCTCGTCGACGAGGCCGCGGACCTCGCAGGCGTCCTTGACGATCGCGAGCTTGCCGGCCGCGATCTTCGAGTAGTCCATGATGTCGTCGACCAGGCCCTCGAGGCGGTTGGTGTTGCGGATGGCCAGCGCCAGCATCTGCCGCTCGTCGGGCTCGAGCTTGGCCAGGATCTGCTCGGAGAGGATCTCCAGGCCCAGGCGGATCGAGGTGACCGGGGCGCGCAGCTCGTGGGCGAGGTAGGCGGCCTGGACCTGGTGCGCCGAGCGGGTGGCCGGCTTGTAGGGCTGGGCCGGGGCCGGCTTGACGGCCGGAGCGGGGACGGGCGCAGGCGCGGCGCCCGCCTCGGGCTCGCGGACGACCAGGTCCTCCCACTGCGGCTGGGTCGGGTTCATGACTCCCGAAGCGTAGCCCGGAGCTGTTACAAGCCTATTACGACGTGTTTCACGTCGGCAAAAGGACGGTTAGGATGACCCCCGCCCCGACGGGGCGTCGCGGGGCTTTCGGGCAGGGTTTTCGTGGGACCGCAGGCCCAGGCGCGGGCGGGCGGCGCGGGCCTATTCTCGCCGCATGGAGCCGCGGCGAAGGGAACCAATCACCCCCCCTTCGCGTAGGGGTGGGAGCTTTTATGCTGGAGCGCGGCGCCCTGGAGCGTTTCGTCGACGAGTACGCCGATCATGCGTACGCCTTCGCGTTGAGCCTGTGCGGCAACGAGCCCGACGCGCGGGAGCTGGTGCAGGAGGCCTTCGTCCGGATCTTCGACAAGGCGGACCTCTACGACGAGTCCCAGCCGCTGTCGAGCTGGTTCTTGACGATCCTCAAGAACCTGTTCCGCGACGGGACGAGGCGCTGCGAGCGGCGGCTGAAGCTCTCGCTCGACGCGCCGATCGGCCGGGACGGGCTGACGGTGGCCGACGCGGCGGCCGATCCTCGCGAGGAGGCGGTGCTGGACCGGCTCGAGCGCGAGGAGAGCTCCGCGCTGGTGCGGAGGGCGCTTTCGGAGCTGCCGCCCGCCGCGCGGGCGGTCTTGACGATGGTGGACGCGGAGGGCCTGGGCTATGAGGACGCCGCCCGGGTGCTGGGCTGTCCGCTGGGGACGGTGCGCTCGCGGCTGAACCGGGCGCGCGCGCTCCTGCGCGGACGCCTGCTGGCTCAGGAGGAGGCGACGAGATGAGCGACGAGCTGGACGAACGGACCGCGAGGATCCTGCGGGCGGCGCTGAAGGGAGCGTCGGCGCCGATGCCGGACGATCTGCGCGCCGCGCTCAAGAGCGAAGCGCGCGCGCGCGACCGCGCGCGGGCGTCGGCGCGC
>JAGWRY010000131.1 GCA_028869495.1 Elusimicrobiota bacterium
CCCTCGCGCCGGCTCTGGCTCCCGCCGCGGTCCCGTCGGCCCTCGCGGCGCCCGCGGCGCTCGCGGTTCCTGCCGCGGCCGCGACCGAGCCGTACGGCGAGGGAGTGCCGCTTCCGCACGCTGTTGGGAAGCGGCCCGCGCTTCCCGCGCGCGTCCCTGCCGCGGCAGCGGCGCTTCGCGCCCTTCCGCACGGCGAGTCCCAGACGGGCGCCTCCGGCGCGACGAACGCCGCGGCGGAGCTGGGCCGGCTCTACGACGGGTCGGGCGGCGCGCCGACGCTGGGAGGAGCGGACATCCCGGCGGCTCCGGCCGAGGCGGGCGCGCGGAGCTCCCGGCTCCCGGCGCGGGATGCCGCGGTCGCGCCGCGGGATCAGCCGCGGGTCTTGCCGCCGCGCGCCGAGCGCCGGAACCGCAGCGCGCTGTTCCCGCTCCTGCCGGCGGCGCTGTCGGCGGGCGTCGCCGGGACGGCCAAGGCCGCGGCCTGGGGCGCGCTCGCGCTCGGCGCGCACGCCGCCCTGCCCGCCGTCCTCGGAGCGATCGGGACGGGCGGGCTGTTCCTGGGCGGGACGCTCGCGGTCCTGACCGTCGTCGAGGGGGCGGTCCTGCAGGCGGCGCTCGCGCGCGGGCGCGGGACGAGCGACGAGCAGTTCCGCGCCTTCGTGCGCGGCGAGGTGCTGGCCGGGCGCCTGAACCCGAACGCGGCCGCGCTCCTGCGTCCGTACCGGCCGCGCGGGCGCCTGACCGACTGGACCTTCGCCTTCGCGTCGCGCGACTCGATCTGGGTCCGGCCGGAGCTGATCGCCTCGCCCGTCCTCTTCCGCCTCGTCCTCGTCCACGAGCTCCAGCACTGGACGTCGTCGCCGACGCGCGGCCCGCCCGCGCGCGGCGCGCGGCGCCTGCTCCAGCTCCTGCGCGAGGAGACCCTCGCCCGCGCCGCCGAGCTGCGCGGCAACGGCGCTCTGCCGCGGCTGGCGATCCCGTCCCTCGAGCGCGCGCTGCGCCAGGCGCGCCTGTCCCTGCGCCGCGCGCGCCCCTACGACGTCCTCGTCGTCAACCCCGGCTCCGGCGAGCTCTCCGACCCGGGGCTCTACGCGGGCCTCTCCGGCGGCACGGCGCGGGTCACGACGCTCGAGGACGCCGAGGCCGGCCGGGCCCTGCGCGAGGCCGCGGGCAAGGACTACCAGGCCGTCGTCCTCGGCGCCCCGTCGGCGCTCCTGCCGAAGGCCGGCACGCGCGAGGCGGAGAAGCTCGAGGAGTCCCTGCGCCAGCTCGACAGCCTCTACCTGCTCGGCACGCGCCTGATCGCGCGCGCGGCTCCCTTCGCCGGCCGCAGCCAGGCCGGCGCCTACGCGGACCTGGCCGAGCGGGCCGCGCGCCTGCGCCGCGGGCGCCCGTCGCGCAAGGCGCTGGCGGCCTTCGAGGACGACGTGCGCCGCGCCTGGCGCCAGCTCGCCGCGACGAAGCTGAGGCGCTCGGGCGCCGCCGGCCTCGTCGCGGGCCTCTACGCGGACCTCGGCGACCGCGGCACGGCCTTCCTGTCGTTCGGGCCCGAGGACAAGGGCGCGGCGACCTGGGAGCGCCTGCTGCGCTATTGGCAGGCGCCCGACGGCGGCCGCTTCGGCGCGACGCGCGTGGACCTGGAGGACGGCGGCCACATCTTCGTCCTGCGCAAGCTCGAGGCGCGCGTCGGCCTGTGGCTGAGGCCCCTGCGCGGCGGCCGCATCGAGACCTCGGTGCCGCGGGCCGACGGCTCGCCGCAGGAGCGCGCGGCCGCGCGCGCGGCGCTCGAAGCGGCCGGCTTCTCGGGCCAGCTCGCGCTCTTCGACGAGCTCGGCGTCTCCGTCCGCCACGTCTTCGGCGCCGACGTCGGCCGCCAGGAGATCTACGTGACGGTCCCGCGCCGCAACGTCGCGGCGATCCGCAAGTACGTCGAGACGCGCGCGGAGGCCGCCGTCGGCAACTCGCGCGCGGACTTCGTGCCGCACCTGACGGACTCGTCGCGCCTGATGGACGTCCCGCCGCTCTGGCGGGCCGGGATCACCGGCGCGGGCGGCCGGATCATGTGGATCGACACCGGCGCCGACGCGACGCACGAGGACTTCGGCGGCCGCCTCGACGTCGTCGACATGGTCAACGAGGGGCCCGAGGACTGGATCGGCCACGGCACGCACGTCGCCGGGATCTCGCTGTCGGGCGACGGCCTGTTCACCGGGATGGCGCGCGCGGCCTCCGGCACGATGGCGAAGGTCTTCTCGCGCGAGCAGCCGGGCGCCTCCGACGGCGAGATCATGGGCTCGGCCGCGCTCGCCCAGCAGAAGAGCTACGACGTGATCAGCCTGAGCCTCGGCAGCCGCGGCTCGTCGGCCGACAATCTGGCGGCGTTCTTCTCGCGCCTGACGCGGCAGAAGAACGCGGCCGGCGAGTACCCGATCGTGACGGCCAGCGCCGGCAACGCCGGGCCCTTCGACCGGACGCTGTCCCAGCCCGCGGCGGGCGAGGGGGTGCTGGCGGTCGCGGCCGCCGCGAAGAGCCTCGACGACGGGCGCCCCGAGATCGCGTTCTACAGCTCGGTCGGCCCCGACTCCGACCGCCGCTTCGCGGTGCGCCGCCTGCGCCCGAAGCCGGAGATCGTCGGCATCGGCGGCGACGTGACGACCGAGCCCGGCTCGAACAACGTCTACAAGCACGGCGTGGACTCGGCGAAGTCGAAGGACGCGGCGCGCTCCCCGTCGGACCTCCCCGACGGGCGCCACACCGGCATGTCGGGGACCTCGATGTCGAACCCGGCCGTCGCCGGCATCGCGCTCCTGGTCAAGCTCGCGATGAAGGCGGCCGGCGCGCTCGGCTCCCCGTTCGTCGCCGAGAACCTGCCGTTCGCGGTCAAGGCGGTGCTGATGCGCTCGGCCCAGGACCTCGAGGCGCCGATCTGGTTCCAGGGCGCGGGCCTGGCCCAGGGCGGCGCCGCGCTCAAGCTCGTCGCCGAGTCGTCGGGCCGGGCCTTCGGCTCGCGCCTGAAGCGCCTGTTCGGCGCGGCGCCGGCCCCCGCCGACGGCTGGCGCTGGCTCGAGCGCTTGAAGGCCGTCGAGGACGCCGAGGACCGCGTCTACGCGGAGGCCGAGGCGGCCAAGGCCGCCTCGCTCGCGCCGGCGGAGGAGTCCGGGGAGCGGGGGATCGCCGAAAACGAGGAGGAGCCGCCCGAGGACGCGGAGGCCCCGCCGCCGGACCGTTCGGCGGCCGGCAACGCCGCGCAGGCCGAGGCCGTGCGCCGGTTCAACGAGACGCGCGAGCGCGAGGCCCCGGCGCTGATCGCGGCGCTGAAGGACCCGGTCTGGCTCGTGCGCCAGCGCGCGGCCTTCGCGCTGATGAACCTGAAGGCGCCGTCGGCGGCGATGGCGCTCTCCGAGGCGGCCCTCGGCGACGCGGACGCGCGCGTGCGCCAGACGGCCCTGCTCGCGCTGGCCGAGCTGCCGACGCACTCGGTCGACGTCCTCCTGCAGAAGGCGGCGGCCGACCCCAGATGGGACGTCGGGATCTACGCGGCCTACGCGCTCGCCCGCCGCGGCGACCGCGGGGGCGTCGCGCGGATCGTGCGCGAGACGACGAACCCGGACAAGCGCGCGCGCTTCGCCGCCGTCTGGCTGCTCGGCCAGCTCGGCGCGGTCGCGACGCCGGCCGAGGCCGAGGCCCTGTCGGCGCGGGTGCGCGACCGCGACGAGCGCGGCAACGTGCGCCACCTCGCGGCGGCGGCCCTGTCGAACCTCGCGGCCTCGGCCCCGGAGTCCGTCAGCGACCGCGTCGTGACGGACCTGCTCGACGCGGCCGGGACCGAGAACCTCGCGCTGACCCGCACGCTCTCCAAGTTCTTCCCGGTCGCCGCGGGCGACCGCGACTTCGTCGCGCGGATGCGCCGCGAGCCGCTGAGGACGATCGTCACCGACTTCGTGCTGAAGAACAAGGCCGCCCTCGGCAAGCCGGGCGCGCTGGCCGAGCTGGTCCAGCTGCTCGCGCGCGTGTCGAACGTGCCGCTCGACGCGCCGACGTCGCCGCCGGACCCGTCCGGCGCGGGCGTGGCCGGCGTGGACCCGGCGTTGGGCGCGGTGGACCTGCTCGCGACGCCGCCGTCCGGGGCGCCGGCCGCCTACGCGGACGCCTCCGATGGGGCGGCGCTCGCGGCCGCCTTCGCCGCCGCGGGCCTGGGTCCCGCGGAGCTCGCGCGCTTCGAGGCCTCGGCCCGTGCGGCCCTGCCGGTCTCGGGCGCCCTGTGGCTGTCGGTCCCCGAGCACAAGCTCTACGCGCTGACGCTCGCGCTCCAGCGCCGCGGATTCTCGGTCCGCGCGGCCAAGCCGGAGTACCCGCTGTCGCGCGGCGCGTCCGGCGCCGGAGGCTTCGCGCTGGACGCGGGAGCCGCCGGGACGCCGTCCCTGCCGGAAGGCGCGGACCTGTCTTTGGTGCGCGTGACCGCGTCGGAGGGGGTCTCCGAGGCGCGCGTGATGGCGGCGCTCGAGGCGGTCGCCGCGCGCGCGAAGGGCCGCGGGCCGACGGTGATCTCCCTCGGCGTCGGCGCGGCGACGGGCGCGCGCACGCCGCTCTCCGAGCTGGCCGACCGCCTGGCCGTCGACGGCGTCGGCCTCGTGACCGGCGCCGGCAACGGCGGGCCGGCGGCCGGCACGTCGTCGTCCCCGGCGGACGCGGGCTTCGC
>JAGWRY010000132.1 GCA_028869495.1 Elusimicrobiota bacterium
GCCGCGGCCGCTGGCGCGGGCGACGGCCTCGGGACGGCCGGCGAGCGTCCGCGAGCGGATCCACGGCCGCACCGTCGCCGCCCTCCGGCGCGACGGCGCCTTCGGCGTGCGCGAGCGGGCCCTGGTCGACGAGCTGATCGGGCGCATCGCGGGCGCGGGCTTCGTCGCGCGCGACCTGAACCTCGGCAACATCATGATCGGCCGGCGCGCGGGCGAGACCGATCGGCGCGCCTGGCTGGTGGATGCGCTCGGCGTGTTCGAAAGCCCCGAGAAGACCGTCGAGGAGCGCCGCGACGAGATGCTGGCCGATCCCGTGCCCTTCGTCGCCGTGCGCGGCGTCGGGCTGTCCCAGCCGCTCTCGCGCGCCCTCGACGCCGCCGCGCGCCGGGACCTGTTCGACTTCTCGGCCCTCCCCCGGCCGCGGGTCGAGCGCTGGCTCGCGCTGTCGGGCCTGCTCGGCGCGCTGACGGTCGCGCCGCCGCTCCTGCACGCGGCGACGGCGGCGCCCTTCGCGCCGCTCTCGCTGGGCCTCGGGATTTTTTCGTCCTGGCCGGCCCTCGTCGGGACGGCCTTCGTCCTCGCCGTCGCCGGCACGCCGGTGCGCGTCCTCGCCCACCGCCTGGCGCCCTGGATGATGCGCCGCTCGCGCGGCGAGGGCGCCGCGCTGATCCGCAAGCGCCCGCTGCGCGTCGCGCCGCTCCTCCTGATCTCCGCGGCCTCCGAGGAGTTCCTCTTCCGGGCGCTGGCCTACGGGCTGGGCGCGGCGGCCCTGGTCCACGTCCTGCCGCCTCTGGCGGCCCTGTCCGCGGCGGCCTTCGCGAGCTCGCTGGTCTTCGCGCTGATCCACGGCTACGGCCCGGCGTGGACGCGCGTCGTCGGCGGCCTGATCTACTGCGGCGCCCTGCTCGTCTCGGGCACGCTGGCCCTGCCGATCGCGGCGCACTTCCTGTTCAACCTGACCTACTACCTCCGCGCGCGCTACCTCGGGCGCTGACGGAACTTTCCGGCCCCCGTCTGCGTAGGGTGGCGACGCCGAATCCACGGACGGGAGGACAGGAGCATGGACACGACTCTGCCGCAGCTGGACGCCCGCGTGCGTCCGTTCGAGGACGCCTCGGGCCGGCCGACGAAGCTGCTCGCCTTCGCCGAGCTGACGATCGCGGGGGCCTTCGTCATCAAGGGCATCCGCGTGCTCAAGCGCGAGGAGCCGGGCGAGGACGAGCCGTTCGTCGTCTTCCCGGCGGAGAAGGGCAAGGGCGCCTCGGCGGACCGCTGGTTCGACGTCGCGCACCCGGTGACCGCGGAGGCGCGGGCCGCCGCGAGCTCGGTCGTGCTCGAGGCCTACCGCAAGACGCGCATCCCGTCCGCTTAGGCGCTCGAGCGCTCAGGCGAAAAACCCGCCCTCGAGCGCGGGGGGTGACGGCGATGGGTCGGATCGTCCGGGTGCGAGCGCCGCGCAGCGGCGCGAGCAGAGGACGATGGGCCCCATCGCCGGCAGGACCCGCCGCGCCATATCACGGAACGGGTTTTTCGCCGTCGCTAGCGCGCGGCCGCGCGCCGCGAGCTGCGGTGCGTGAGCCAGAGCATCAGCGCGTAGGCGGCGGCCAGGGCGACGACGCCGAGCACGATCAGGTGCATGCGCAGCTTGAGCGCGTGCAGGAGCATCTCGGGCGAGTCGAGCAGGTGCGGCTGGTCGCCGATCACCCGGCGGCCGAACCAGGCCAGGATCAGGTCCCACAGCCCGGCGCCGGCCGTCGTCGCGACGCAGAACGGGAGGAACGGCATCTCGAGCACTCCCGCCGGGATCGAGATCAGGTGGCGCACGACGGGCAGCAGGCGCGAGAAGAAGACGCCGGAGACGCCGTACTCGCGCACCCAGGCCTCGGCCTGCCGGAACTTCTCCGGCGGGACCAGCACGTAGCGGCCCCAGCGCAGGATCGCGGGCGTGCCGACGGCGCGCGAGACGCCGTAGTTGACGGCCGAGCCGAACAGCCCGCCGAGCGCGCCGACCAGGACGACGAGCGAGAAGTCCAGGCGTCCCTGCGCGGCCCAGTAGGCGGCGGGGGGGATGACGACCTCGCTCGGGATCGGCACGACCGAGCTCTCCAGGGCCATCAGCAGGAAGATGCCGAGATAGCCCTGCGCCTCGACGAAGTGGAACCAGAACCGCAGGAGCTCCTGGAATTGCGCTTGCATGGGCGGGCATTCTAGCAAAGGCGAAGGCCCCGCGCGCCGCGACGTTCGCGCCCGAAAAACGGTATAATCTCGGCGGTTTTTGAGAACGCGCGCGCGCGCGCACGAACGAAGAGCACGAGTTGACCCCGAGTTCCGCCTCGCTGGACGCGAAGTCCGAGACCTCCGACCTGCGCTCGGCCCTGCGCGACCTGCGCCGTCCGGTCCGGGCCGGGACGGCCGAGGCGCCGGCGCTCCTCCCCGAGGCCCTGGGCGATCCCGCCTTCCGCCGCGAGCACCGCGTGCGCTACGCCTACGCGACCGGGGCGATGGCCAACGGCATCGCCTCCATCGGGCTGGTCGAGGCCGGCGCGCGCGCGGGCCTCTTGTCCTTCTTCGGCGCGGCCGGGCTCTCCTTGGGGCGCGTCGAGGAGGCGATCGGCCGCCTGCAGTCCGCGCTCGGCGAGCTCCCGCACGGCTTCAACCTGATCCACAGCCCGAACGAGACCGGTTTGGAGGACGCGGTCGCCGGCCTGTACCTGCGCCGCGGCGTGCGCCTGGTCGAGGCGTCGGCCTTCATGGACCTGACGCCCGCGATCGTCCGCTACCGCCTCTCCGGCCTGCGCCGCGCGGCCGACGGCTCGGTCGAGGCGCCCCACAAGGTCGTCGCGAAGGTCTCCCGCGTCGAGGTCGCCGAGAAGTTCCTGGCCCCCGCGCCCGAGGCCCTGCGCCGCGAGCTGGCCGCCGCGGGCGCGATCACGGCCGAGGAGGCCGCGCTCGGCGCCGAGGTCCCGATGGCGCAGGATCTGACCGTCGAGGCCGACAGCGGCGGCCACACCGACAACCGCCCGCTGGTCGCGCTCCTGCCGACGATCCTGGCCCTGCGCGCTCGCCTGCAGGCGAAGCACCGCTTCGCCGCCGCGC
>JAGWRY010000133.1 GCA_028869495.1 Elusimicrobiota bacterium
GGCGCGGTCCGGGCGGTAGCGCGCGGCGGCGCCGCGCGCGGCCAGCGCGTCGGCGTACTCGGCGGCCGACACGTCCTTGGCCGCGGTTCCGCCGACGTAGTAGATGTCGGGCAGCCACAGGACGTCCGCGGGCCCGAGCGACTCGGCGAAGGCGTCGAGGAATTCAGCCTTCATGAAGCGCGCCGGCGCGAAGCCGTGCAGCTGGAAGACGGCGAGCACGCGCTTGGCGCGCAGGCGCGCGGCCCCGAGGACCGCGCGGACCTTCTCCGGGTTGTGCGCGAAGTCGTCGACGACCTCGACGCCGCGCGCCTCCCCGACGACCTCGAAGCGGCGGCCGACCCCGCCGAAGTCCCGCAGGGCGGCCGCGGCCGCGTCGAGCGGCGCGCCCAGCTCCCGCGCGGCCGCGATCGCGGCCAGCGCGTTCTCCGCGTTGTAGGCGCCGGGCACCTTCAGCTCGAAGAGGACGCCGCCCGCGCGAAAGCGCGAGCCGCGCGGGCCGACCGCGAGGTCCGTCCCGCGCAGGTCGCCGGCCCCGAAGCCGTAGGTCCGCGCGCCCGCGCGGAACTCCTCGAGGCCGCGCGCGTCGGCGCCGACGACGAAGGACTTCGAGCGCCGGCGGAACTCGCGGAACAGGGCCAGCAGCTCGGACATCTCCTTGTGGTCCTTGCTGACGTTGAGGAGGAGCCCCAGCTCAGGACGGTAGCGCGTCAGCGTCCCGTCGCTCTCGTCGGCCTCGATCACGAGCGGCCCCGCGGTCCCCAGCCAGGCGTTGCCGACCAGGCCCGCCGCGCGCAGGGACGGCAGGTTCGCGCCCGAGATCAGCGACGGCCCGAGCCCCGCCGCGCGCAGGATCTCGAAGAGCATCGCGGTCGTCGTGGACTTGCCGCTGGTGCCGGCGACCGCGGCCGTGCGGCGCGCGTCGGCCAGCGCGGCCAGGTAGTCGGCGCGGTGGACGATCCGGGCGCCGAGGAGCTTCGCGCGCGTCACGTCCTTGTTGTCGGCCTCGATCGCCGTCGAGACGACGAGCGTCGCGTCCTTCGACACGCCCGAGCCGTCCTGCGGCAGGACGCGCACGCCGACCTTCTCCAGGCGCGCGACCAGGTTCTTCGCCTCGCCGCGGTCGGCCGCGCGGTCGGAGCCCGAGACCGACAGCCCCTGCAGGGCGTCGAACTGCGCGAGCGCGCTCATCCCGGTGCCGCAGACGCCGGCGTAGTGGACCCGGCGCGGCGTCATCTCAAGGCCGCCCGCGCCAGCAGGGCGCCGAAGACGGCCCACAGCGCGCACAGGGTCCAGACCGCCCCGTCGGCGAGGCGCTCGTCAAGGCGGCGCGGCGCGTCGTCCGCGAGCTCCTCGCCGCGCAGGAAGCGCGGGCCGCGGCGCCCCGCGAGGGTCTTCATCGTCCCGAAGCCGACGCCGCAGGCCGAGACGACCGCTCCGGCCAGCGCCGCGCCCAGGCGCGTCCCCGCGGGACCGGCCGCTCGGACGCTCCCGGCCGAGGCCGCCGCGGCGAGCGCCGCCCCGACGAGCGACAGCAGGGCTCCGCCGATCCGGTAGGCGAGGACCTCGAGCGGCGACGGGACGTCCCCGCCCGGGGGCTCGGGCTCGCCGAGGGCCAGCCGGCGCTCCCGGCGCCAGGCGGCGAGGTCGGCCGCGTGGCGGCGCGCGCCGCCGGCCAGCGCCAGGCCCATCAGCGCCAGCGAGGCGCCGCCGAAGGCCGTCCAGACGCGCGGCAGGTCCGTCATTGCGGGCGCAGCCAGAGCCAGACGCCCATGACGACGAAGAGCGCGGCCGCGCTCCGACGCAGGATGAGAGGCGGGACCAGGCGTGCGATCCCCTCGCCGAACAGGACGCCGACGCCGGTCACCGCGGCGAGCCCCGCCGCCGCGCCGAAGAAGACCGCCCACGGGCGGCCCGTCGAGCCGGTCAGCGTGATCGTGGCCAGCTGGGTCTTGTCGCCGAATTCCGCAAGGAACAGGGTGACGAACGTGCTCCAGAAGACGCTCTTGTCCATGCTCTCCTCCGCCCGGACGGGCGCGCAGGATTATAGACGATTGGAGCGGCGCGATGCGCCGGCGCTAGCGCAGCGCGACGGAGCCGGAGACGTTGGCGCCCTGCACCTCGCCGGGCTGGGGGTCGTGGGCCTGGGCCCAGACCGCCTCGAACTCCGCCCCGAAGGCGGCCGCGTCGCCGGGGTCCGCGGACATCAGCTGGTTTTCGAAGTTGTTCTTCTCGGCGTTGACCGAGAAGTTGTAGGAGCCGGTCGCGACCAGCTCGCCGTCGAGGACCGCGAACTTGTGGTGCAGGACGCCGCGCCCGCCGCGCCCGGCCGACAGGCGCACCGGCACGCCGGCGTTGATCAGCCGGGCGACCTGCGGCGACTTCTGCGCCTGAGACACGTCGGCGACGACGCGCACCGCGACGCCGCGGTCCTTCGCGGCGACGACCGCGTCGGCGACCGCCGGCGAGTAGAAGCTGAAGATCGCGACGTCGAGCGACATCGTGCAGCGCGAGATCGCGTCGACCAGCGCCGCCCCGGTGCCGCCGTCGGGCGAGAACGTCGCGCGCGGCAGGGACGCGCCCTTGAAGGCGACCGTCGGCGACGGGTCGGACGGGGGCGTCCCGAACGGGCCGGCGCTCGGCGCGCCCGCGCCCGGCGCGGCGCCGAGGTTCCACATCCAGTCGAAATACGAGGAGAAGAGCGAGGCCAGCGACGGGTCGTCGCGGAAGACCGCGTTCTCGAAGTTCGTCTGGTCGGCGGCGAGCGTCCAGTTGAACGAGCCGGTCTCGACGAGCTCTCCGTCGAGGACCGCGAACTTGTTGTGCATGATCCCGTAGGGGCCGGAGCCGCGCAGGAAGCGCACCGGCACGCCGGCGGAGAGCAGCTGCTGGAGCTGGGGCGACGGCCGCGCGAAGGAGCCCGGCTGGCCGCCCGCCCCGCCGAGGCCCTGCGCGTGGCTCCAGTCGTAGACCACCTCGACGTCGACGCCGCGCTGCTGCGCGCGGACGATCGCGTCGGCCACGCCGGGCAGGTTCAGCTCGTAGACGGCGACGCGCAGGGTCCGGCGCGTCGCGTCGATCGCGGCGGCCAGGGAGTCCGGGATGCGGTCCGTGCGGCTGAAGGCGTCCGCCGGCAGGGAGACGCCGTGGAAGGAGACGCCGCCGGACGACGCGGCGGCGGGCGGCGGGGCCGGCCGGCGCGGGGTCCGGCGCGGA